>NZ_LZHM01000056.1:0-38501 GCF_001690875.1 Gilliamella sp. wkB18 | reverse complement strand
AAGCGGCATACTTGCCTATGCCCAAGAAGGCATTGCCTTAACCAGTCCGCAAAACATTCAACTCTCCACCGGCAACAGCGTTACTTTAACCAGTGAAAACCAAACTGACATTGCCGCCTTAAAAAACCTTACCCTCTCATCGGGCGAAGCGATGGGCTTATTTGCCCACAAATCAGGCATGAAACTCTTTGCCAACCAAGGCGATATTGTGGTGCAAGCCCAAAACGCCAACCTCAACATGGCAGCTAAGCAAGAAGTTAAAGTCGACAGTGTTGATGGCAAAGTTGCCCTAAGCGCCAATAAAAAAATCACCTTAATTTGTGGCGGTTCATACATAAAAATCAGCGAAGAAGGCATTGAGCTTGGCACCCAAGATAATGTCTATTTTAAATGTAATGTCATGCAAAAAATGCAATCAGCAACGCAGCAATTTACATCTGACTTACCTGGCGAAGTCAAGTGTCAACAACAAACAAAAGGCGATGTACAAAAACAACACGCCATTACAAAGCTTGATTAAAAGGATCCAACACCGTGTTATTTCCAAGGCTTAACATAAACTTGAAAGGTGACATTGAAAAAATAGACCAGATAGCGGATAAATGCCATGACTATGCAAAAAATTACCATTCACGATGCATAGTCATATTAGATCCGTTTATCTCGCCATTAGAAGATGACATACTTAAATATTTTCAAAACCCCGATCAAATTGCGCAAGTTAAAATTCTGCACCCTGCCGTGCTAGCATCGCAACGGCCTGTTTTGCTTGAATTAAATTTAAATAATGCATTTGAACGCGATATATTACGTTACACAATCGATCAATCATTATTAGAATTATCGCCTAAAACGTTAAGTAAAAGTGGCAAGCGGCACTATAGTGGTTGGATTTTCACCCAAGAAACAGCTAAAAAAATTGCGCAAGGTTTTGCCTTACTCGCATTACAAAAAGTCACCCATGGAACAATATTATTCCGGTTTTACGATCCTGCCGTATTTCCCCAATTATTAACCTTATTAAATCCAGAACAACAAGCAAAAGTATTAGGCGACATCGAATTATGGACACTATTAGACGGCAATGGTGATTTTTATTGTCATAATAATACTCAAAACAAAAGTCCGACATGGTCACGTCAATTATGGATTAACCAACAATTAGAAGATCAGCTCTACTGTATTGGCATTAATAACCAAGCAATTAAAGCTTATCGTAAAAACAACCCAACAAAAAAAATAGATGAATGCAAAACCTTGCATCATATTATGCCATGCTTATTACGCCTAATATCGCAAGGTTTTAAAGATAATGCCTTATTAGTACCCTGGGCAGAAATCGCCATCAACAACGACAAGGATTTTGACTTACACCCTCAAATCCAAAAAAAATTAAAAACCTTTAAAACTCGATATGACTTTGCCCCTTTATTGGACATATTAAAACGTGCTGATTGGCAATTAATGCTAAACACACAATCGTTCTGATAATTAAGTCAAACACTGAAAGGAAAAAAGAATGACAGAAAAACAATGCGGATGCCAAACCCAAGGGTTAGCCATTTTACCAGTAAGATACACCGTTGTACCCACTTACCTTAAACGGACTTCGCCAGCATGGGCGTCATCATCAAATATCACCACAGTACCGCTTGATGCCGATTACCAATATCACGTTAGATCTATGCGTAGTGGCTTTTTATACGTCTATTTACCTAACGAAATCGGTAGTGATAAATGGCAAGTTTACACCATCGATCATGACGGTAATTTATATAAACAAAATTCTCCAGATGAAGCCCAAACCATAGAAGAGCTAGCAGAAGGCGGAGGATTTCGATGTCCAAATTTAAAAAATAACGAAACACACAATAAATTTATTACTATTCCATGTCCGAAAGAACAAAACGAAGTCTACCTTGCCTTTAGTGAAATTCCATTGGATGAAAAAATCCTTAAAAAGCATGAACAACAACCAGAAAAACGCATGCAAAAAATCAGCACAGAACAATGGAAAGAACAACAACAAAAATCGTTAGACGGCATAACCACGGCGACCAAACAAACGATAGAACAAATATTAGATCTAGATCCCAATTTTGATCAGCAACAGCTCCCTTATGATCACAGCGACAGCATTGTCACCAGCTACCTTATTGACAACCAAGAAGAGTCTAAAAAACAATCACAAATAAAAGTTCATTATTCTCAATCCCTAAGTTACAACCGCCAAGGCGTTGACAGTAACACCAAACAAGGTGGCAACCAACCCTTTGGATATGACAGCAAAGTACTCAAAAAAAACACCACAACTACGCCATGGACAAAACAACAAGGGCTATCAGCAACCATAGCCAACACCATGGATAAGTACAGTGCTGGTTACTCACCGTTAATTATCGCTATTGATGACCCAATCGGCATAGCAAAAGAACTAAATGGCTATTGTAACGAACTCTATGCCAAAAACGATCAATACCGCCAAGAACGGGCACAAGAATTTGATGCCTATGCTTCTTACGAATACGGCATAGAGCTATTAATTCATAAAGAATTTGCTGATGATTTTAAATTCAACTATACCAATCACCCTTATTTTAAACGGGTAATGCAAGAGAAGAAACTGCCCGAAACCGAAGAGCTGCCTGTTTTTTCAACCTTTAATCAGCTATCGGTACTGATACAAGAAGAACTCTACGGCAAACCGTACAGTAAAAACTACCAAGATTGTACCGGAATGTATGATAACTTTATAGCAATAAGATATAGACAAGAAAAATATTATGAATGGGAACGTAACTACTTTTTACATGGTAAAAACTATTCGGCGTATCATATCGCATTAGTATCTAACAACAACAAATATTATAATCCTTATTTTATAGACAAAGGTTATATCAAATACTTTAACTCCCCCCAATCCAACCGAAACGAGCAAAACTTAACGAGTTATTTTAAAGCGGAAAAATTTTTAGGCAGTTACTTAGAGAGTTATCGGAAAAAAGAAGACCAATACCAACAAGATAAAATAGATAAAATAAACAGTATCAGAAAAAAATACGATAAATGTTTAGACACCCAAACCGTAAATAGCTTAAATCAGCAATATGAAAAGTTACAACAAGAAATAACAACCCTAGCCGAACAACGGGCACAACAACTAATAAGTTGGTTAAAAATGAGTAACTTTTACCAGCATATGAAAGATTTTGACGGCGACATTTGGGAATCCGTTTCTGATACAGATCCTAACGAAAAACGGATCGACAACCAATTTGAAGTAGAACAAGCCATTGCCGATAATGAACTAACGGGGGATGCGCAGCAAAAAATAGCGGAACAACTTAACCTATATGGAATCTACTACTCAGCCGTAATCGATAAATGCACTTCAGGTTTAGAATTAACCGACATCGGCAAATTAAACTTAAAAATATGGTTACAAGCAAGTAACGCAAGTGAAGACACCAGTGACAGCATAATGGTGCGTGCGTTAGCAAACAACAGTGAAACGCTATTAACCGACATTCAAGCCATGCTTGAACAGATCGAAAATCACCATGAACCGATAGAACTAAGCGAAGTGATGACCACCTCTAAAGTGGGTAAAATTGCGGCGTATTACAAAAAAACACAAGGGTTTTTAAACGCAGTAAACAACTACTATAAAGAGCTAGATAAAGCCAAAAACGTATTAAAAAACCACCCCGACACACTGGGGAATGTGGCAAAATTAGGAATAAAAATGCCCGGTAATGAACGTTTATTAAAAATCTTTTTAAGTAAACCCGTGCTAAGCGTCAACAATTTGGCTGTGCGCTTATGCAATATTATGTTCTCCCCCCTGAATAATTCATCTACAATCAATAAAATTAACCACCATGCCTGCCTTATGCTAAATTTGTCATTTTTTGGCTTATATAAAAAAGCGCAGCAAGCGATTTTACAGGCAGAAAACAACGTCAGCAATGCCGTGGTCAACTCGCAATGGTTTAAAAACGCCTTACCTAAAACCCAAACCTTACCAGGTGGCGTGGTGATGCAACTAACCAAAAAAATGCGAGAATCCGATCTAAAAGCGAAAAGTGAGTACGTTAAACAACTTCATAACAAAAATAGAGTGATTTCCCGAGTTTTAGATATAAAAGAAGCCGGACGCAATACAAAAATATTAAAAGCCAAAAAAGAAGATATCGACAACATCAAAGTCACCCGTAGCCAACCAAGTAAAGGGTTTAAAGATATCCGCTTAGCCTTTGTTATTGCCGCCTTTGAAATATATAACTGGCTACAAATTAAAGATAAAACCCAAGGCGACCATAACGACAGTTTCTGGTCGGCAGAAATGATTGGAGCATCACTAGCGATGACATCGGCAACCACCGAATTAATGTATCAATTTGTCAAAACAGTTACAGGATCTGGCTCGGTTGCCGCAGGGCGCATAAAGGTGATGTCGGGGTTCTTGGGGGCAGCGGCGGGGTTGTATGTGGGTTTTCAGAAGGTTATGACAGCAACAGATGAAAGAAAAAAAGGAAATACCGGTTTATCCTTATTGAATGGTTTAAATGGGTTATTATATTTTTTCAATTCAGGAATCGGATTTGCTGCTTCAACGACCTACCATATTCCTTGGTTAACTAGCCGTATAACCAAACGGGCGTTAGCTAAAGGGCTAAGTCGAGAAGTCATTGCCCGAGCCATTGCCATTTATACTGCGCAAATTATGGCAAGGCGGGTGATACTATTAGCGCTTGGTTTTTGGGTTGGTGTGCTTAGCCTACTGATTGAAGGATTGATCTGGTATATAAGTGATAATGAGTTAGAATCGTGGATAAAACTCAGTGCGCTAGGTGTAAAAAATAACAATGCCGAAGCCTATAAAAATCTTATCGAACAACAAGACGCATTTAAAGAGGCACTACAAGAAATGTTTGGAATTGACAAATCCACCGTTGAACTAAATCAACAAAACCAACTCACCGCCAAAGCAACTACGGCGCAACAACCGGATAGCGAAGCCGAGCACGATTTTAACGAATTTGATGCCTTAATGCTAATCACTAACGATTTAGAGCGCCGCCACCAAGCAAAACGAGAGGCGCTAGCAATCAAAAATCAACCGAAGTCAAACTACCCATTTAATCCCAATGCAATTACCGATTATTTCCAAGGTATAAACTAAAAGCAGGATAAATCAATGAACCAATACTTTCAAATTATCACGGGTAAAATCACTGAGCTAGAAGTGATAGATACCCACTTATCACACTTTGGCGGCGGCAGTTTTGCCAGTTTGCCACTACTTGGGCAACTGGCGCTTGGCAACACCACCGAAGCAGCCAGCCAAGTCGGCATGGCAAGCGGTCAACAAGAAGCCGCCGACTACCTTAACAGCGTGCAATACTTTCGCTGTAAACTGGGTGAATTCACCGTACACGGCATTTTTTGTCGGGCTTTTTTCCGCAATGGCGACAAGGTCGAAGTGGTAGTCGAACCACTCGACGATGGTAGCTACTACGCCTATGCCCTTCGCCGACCTATCGATCACCGCCTATGGCTATACCCTTGGGCTATGAAAGGAACCAAAGCCAGTAATAAAGAATCTTTTAAATTTGCTGGGAAAATTACATTTCCTTGTTTTATCCTAAGTATGGTTATTTTCACAATAGCTTCTGGTGATGATTTAGTTTTTTTAACCTTAATGTTTGCGCTTGATATTTTAGTTGGAGGATCAATTTTTTTAATCTTATTTTATTGTGATCAAGGTATGCTTGGCGGAGGCTCCAAAGACGCTGATAAAATATTTGCTACTTTAGGTTACCCCAAACCAAAAACGGTTAATATGGAACAAGAATATATGGAGATGTTTTTCAATAACAAATCCATGAACGAACCTAATTTTTATATCGACGTGAACACCGACGAATTTAAACGCAAAGATCCGCCTGGCGTCAAATGGGTCGCCTTCTACCGCGAAGCCCCACCCATTCCCGATTACATTACCGTGATCCACACGGAAAAAACCAACAATAATAAGAATAAGCGGAAAAAATGAAAGTAAATAGTGACTATTTTCAAATCATTACCGGTAAAATCACTGAGCTAGAAGTGATAGATACCGACTTATCGCACTTTGGCGGCGGCAGTTTTGCCAGCTTGCCACTACTTGGGCAACTGGCGCTTGGCAACAGCGCCGAAGCTGCTAGCCAAGTTGGCATGGCAAGCGGTCAACAAGAAGCCGCCGACTACCTTAACAGCGTGCAATACTTTCGCTGTAAACTGGGTGAATTCACCGTACACGGCATTTTTTGTCGGGCTTTTTTCCGCAATGGCGACAAGGTCGAAGTGGTGGTCGAACCACTGGAAGACGGTAGCTACTACGCCTATGCCCTTCGCCGCCCCATCGATCACCGCCTATGGTTATACCCTTGGGCTATGAAAGGAACTAAAGCCAGTAATAAAGCATCACTTAAGTTTGCAGGTTCTATTTCACTCGGTACGTATATATTAAATATTATTTGCATAGCGATATGTATTAGTTTCGCAAATCTAAGAAATGGTAACGAATTATTTTATTTTATTATAGCGTGTATTGGCGCTTTTATCATTGATGGATTAATTTTTTTAATTTTATTTTATAGTGATAAAGGTATGCTTGGCGGAGGCTCCAAAGATGCCGATAAAATATTTGCTACTTTAGGTTACCCCAAACCAAAAACGGTTAATATGGAACAAGAATTTATGGAGATGTTTTTCAATAACAAATCGATGAACGAGCCTAATTTTTATATCGACGTGAACACCGATGAATTTAAACGCAAAGATCCCCCTGGCGTCAAATGGGTCGCCTTCTACCGCGAAGCCCCACCCATTCCCGATTACATTACCGTGATCCACACGGAAAAAACCAACAATAATAAGAATAAGCGGAAAAAATGAAAGTAAATAGTGACTATTTTCAAATCATTACCGGTAAAATCACTGAGCTAGAAGTGATAGATACCCACTTATCACACTTTGGCGGCGGCAGTTTTGCCAGTTTGCCACTACTTGGGCAACTGGCGCTTGGCAACACCACCGAAGCCGCCAGCCAAGTTGGTATGGCAAGCGGTCAACAAGAAGCCGCCGACTACCTTAACAGCGTGCAATACTTTCGCTGTAAACTGGGTGAATTCACCGTACACGGCATTTTTTGTCGGGCTTTTTTCCGCAATGGTGACAAGGTCGAAGTGGTGGTCGAACCACTCGACGATGGTAGCTACTACGCCTATGCCCTTCGCCGCCCCATCGATCACCGCCTATGGTTATACCCTTGGGCTATGAAAGGAACCAAAGCTAACAATAAAGAAGCGTTTAAAGACGCAAGTATTATTTCACTCAGTATATATCTATTAAGTATTAGTTGTATAACGATGTGTATTATTTTCTCAGATATAACAAATGGTAAAGAATTATTTTATTTTATTATAGCGTGCATTGCTGCTTTTATCGTTGATGGGTTAATTTTTTTAGCTTTATATTTTTGTAATAAAGATATCCTTGGCGGAGGTTCCAAAGATGCCGATAAAATATTTGCTACTTTAGGTTACTCGAAACCGAAAACAGTTAATATGGAACAAGAATATATGGAGATGTTTTTCAATAACAAATCGATGAACGAGCCTAATTTTTATATCGATGTGAACACCGATGAATTTAAACGCAAAGATCCCCCTGGCGTCAAATGGGTCGCCTTCTACCGCGAAGCCCCACCCATTCCCGATTACATTACCGTGATCCACACGGAAAAAACCAATAATAATAAACGGAAAAAATGAAAGTAAATAGTGACTATTATCAAATCATTACCGGTAAAATCACTGAGTTAGAAGTGATAGATACTAACTTATCACACTTTAGCAACGGCAGTTTTGCCAGCTTGCCACTACTGGGGCAACTGGCGCTTGGTAACAGCGCCGAAGCCGCCAGCCAAGTTGGCATGGCAAGCGGTCAACAAGAAGCCGCCGACTACCTTAACAGCGTACAATACTTTCGCTGTAAACTGGGTGAATTAACCGTACACGGCATTTTTTGCCGGGCTTTTTTCCGCAATGGCGACAAGGTCGAAGTGGTGGTCGAACCACTGGAAGACGGTAGCTACTACGCCTATGCCCTTCGCCGCCCCATCGATCACCGCCTATGGTTATACCCTTGGGCTATGAAAGGAACTAAAGCCAATAATAAAGCAGCTTTTAAGGAAGCTGGAATTATAATGATACTAATTTATTTAGGAACATTAATTATGTCGGGAATAACAATACAAGATGTTGTATTGTTCTGTCTTTCTTTTGTTGTAATTACAATAGTAGATGGTTTAATTTTTTTCCTTTACTATTGGTGTTATAAAAATATGCTTGGCGGAGGTTCCAAAGAAGCCGATAAAATATTTGCTACTTTAGGTTACCCCAAACCGAAAACGGTTAATATGGAACAAGAATATATGGAGATGTTTTTCAACAACAAATCGATGAACGAGCCTAATTTTTATATCGATGTCACCACCGACGAATTTAAACGCAAAGATCCCCCTGGCGTCAAATGGGTCGCCTTCTACCGCAAAGCCCCACCCATTCCCGATTACATTACCGTGATCCACACGGGAAAGGATGAAGATAAGCGAAAGTATGGAAAAAATAACGCCACAATCAAAAGCTGAACAAATAAGGCTTTATTTTCGGATGTTTTAACCGTTTGTGAAACAAAAATAAAATCAGCGTTCACGTCCGAGCAAAAGGAATTGCCAATCCCCCTTTATAATCCCCACGCTGATGCCTAAAACAAAGTGATCGCTTTGCAATTGTCTTCTTCCTTTGTCAGGTTTTAACGCCCGTTGGTGATTTGTTCCAAACAAAACACGAACTTGCCAAACCGCCTTGTTTGACTTGCTAACCAGCCTTAGTTGTCAGCACTTTGTATGGCACGGAATTAGCACAAACAATTATTAAGTGGATAGACAATAAATTTTTATTAATGATGTTAAAAATCTAATTAAATCATTGAATTTGTATTTCCGCTTAAGTACTGCCGAGTGAGTTAATTAGCATAGAACATTGGGCAGGATGCCAAATGAGATGAGGGCGCACAAGGAAGTGCAATACTCATCGGTTCGTTTAATGCTAATTAACAAAGCGAGGGCAGTCACGCAGTGACCAGTACTTCTGGCGGCAAACTTAGGATTGTAAAGGAAATTTCACGCTAAATTTCCTTTACTCGGACGTGAACACTACATTCATTTTAGTGTCACTAAAGACTAAAACGTCCAAAACCTAACCACAAAAGAATTTAAAGCTTGCTGCATCCAATCATGACTATTTTAAAACAACGCTAACTAATGCTGTTTAGAATTTATCCCTGTGTATACAGGGAACGCAGTTAATGAATAAGAATTAAATCTTATCACCTCGGTTTATCCCTGTGTATACAGGGAACACGATAAGTTAATTTTTTTACTTGTTGAGCAACTCGGTTTATCCCTGTGTATACAGGGAACACATTTTTTAGTAGTGAGTACATGGATTTAAATCCGGTTTATCCCTGTGTATACAGGGAACACTTTTCGCCACGCTATTTCTGATACATTTTCCGCGGTTTATCCCTGTGTATACAGGGAACACAACAACATCAAAATTGTCTAATTCTATAAAACCGGTTTATCCCTGTGTATACAGGGAACACGTAGTTTTAACGCATCATTGACCAATTCTGGGCGGTTTATCCCTGTGTATACAGGGAACACGGTTCAAATGTTTTCACAAACTACAAAAAGGGCGGTTTATCCCTGTGTATACAGGGAACACGAAAACTCATCAAATGCAAGAATTCAATATTCCCGGTTTATCCCTGTGTATACAGGGAACACTCTAATTGTAGCTATCTGTTTTATTTACAGTTATAGCGACCGATAAATTCTACCAGATTTTTTAAATTTTTAAAGATTTTTAACTTATTGATTTTTAATATACTATAAGTAAGATTACTTTAATTTATGTCGTTTTACCAAAATGTACCAATTTTTAATGTAAATTCATCATGATACGTAAATTAAACAATAGTTAGATAAAAAAATATTAATTCTTACCGATTTTTTTATGGTTATAGTTTCTGACCTTTTAATAAGGAATCGGTTTTACTTTCGTAAGGGTTAATCTTTAGACTAACAATAATTTTTATGCTCAAAACGTAATACGCATAAAATCAAAATCACACCAAAATTGTAGAAACTTTAACCTAGTATCCTTTTCTATTATCCTTTAAAATAAACTTACCAAAACTGATGAGATAATTACTATGCGTTGGAGAGACCAAAGAGAGAGTGATAATATTGAAGATCGCCGTTCGCAATCAACAGGTGATTTGGGAACAAAAATTCCAATTAGTGGTAAAGGTAAAGTTGTTTTATTTTTTGTTGTATTAATTGCTGGGTATTATGGCGTTGACTTAACCGGTTTGCTTAACTCTGATCTTATTGATCTTAATAATCCACAACAATCCACTACTGAATATGCTATTGATGATCCTGATGCTGCTAAATTTACATCAGTCATTTTAGCTAGTACTGAAGATTATTGGAGCAAAGAATTTAATCGGTTAGGTAAAACTTATATTCCGCCTAAATTAGTGCTTTATACCGGTTTAACTCAGACTTCTTGCGGTACAGGTCAATCCTTTATGGGACCATTTTATTGCAGTACAGATAAAACCGTTTATTTAGATGTGTCATTTTATCAAGAGATGAAACAACGTTTAGGTGGTGGTGGTGATTTTGCCCAAGGATATGTGATCGCCCATGAAATTGGTCATCATGTACAAAATTTGTTGGGCACTTTCAATAAAATAGAGCAGTTAAAGCAAAACCAATCTGAGTTAAATAATAATCAGTTGTCGGTTAAATTAGAACTTCAAGCAGATTGTTATGCAGGTTTATGGGGCAATGCTATGCAAAAACAAAATCTGCTTGATGTTGGTGATATTGAGCAAGCATTAAATACAGCACAAGCTATTGGTGATGATCGTTTGCAACGCCAAAGTGCGGGATATGTTGTTCCTGATAGCTTTACCCATGGCTCATCTAAACAACGTTATACTTGGTTTAAAAAAGGATTTGATAGTGGTTCTATTGAGCAATGTAATACTTTTGCTGAATAAAAAATAAAGTAGGCAGTATATCTCAAAAATTAGTCAATCTCGTTTTATCAGTCAATAATGCTGGCGTTAAGATGATAGACATTGGAATATTTAAAAATATTACACAAAGTTTTAGTGTGATTCGAGTTGTTGATTAATGTGATGCATCTTGTTCGGTGTGCTTAAAAGCATTTTTTTCGCTTAAGGCTTTAAAACAAGTTATGGCGTTTATAGTTAGCTCTGCCGATTTTTCGTTATTTGTTATTAAATTTTTAATGGCAGGTAATAAATTAATGACGTTTTATATATTATTTGTAAAACGTCATTTATCCAGTATTTTATTTTTCTTTTACATCTTTAACCAGTAAACAAAATAGTAATGAAATCACTATCATGCTTAAGGCAATTTTATAAATCACTTCATGCCCATATTCTTCAGAAACAAAACCTTGAATCATGCCAGCCAAAATAACACTACAGGTCATACCATTATTAAATAAGGTGGATGCAACCCCCATTCTGGTTGGTAGTAAGTCTTGAAAATAGATAATACCAATGTTTGCAACTATTCCAATAAATAGTGCATTAAATAATTGCAAAACAAATAATGCAAGTTCTGATGAGAATAAAATAATCCCAACGTAAAATAAGGCACCGCAAATTATTGCAATGATAAATAAGTTTCGTTTACCTAAATAGGGTACTAAAAAACCAGCAATTAGCATGATAGGAATTTCAATCCCTGCGGCTAACCCCATTAATTGACCTGGTAATGCATCTGATAAGTGTAATACAGAATCGACATACAACGGCATATCAATGATGTACATCATGTTTGCTGTCCACATAAATACGGTGGAAAGAAATAAGAAAACCACGTTTTTATTTTTTAAAAGGGGCTGGTTGGCTGCGTATAAATCGTTAGGGTTATCAAATTTTGTTATGGGATTTTTTTCAACAGAGGGCAAGAAAATAGCAATAAAAACTATAGCGATAATAAACATCGTCATAGCACTGAGGTACATGGTGGTAAAACCATAGTTAATAGCTAATAAAAAAGATAATGGTGGACCAATTACCCAAGCAAGAGATAGCTGAGCACGAATTAAGGAATTAAATGCAACGACATTTCGCCCTGTTTTAACTGCGTATTCACGCGCTAATGCAAAAATTTGTGGCATGGCAGCAGAGGTTAGTGCTGAAAATAATACCCCTAATGTGATTAAAATAGAGTAATGACGAACAAAAGCGAAAATAATACTGTTAGTAACCCCCATTAGACAGCAAAAAATAACTATGTTGCGTCTATCACCTTTATTATCAGAATATTTAGCTAAGAAGAAACTACCTATAATACTTGCGATAGCATTAACAGAATAAAAAGCACCAACCAAAATTTCATTAACATTAACTTCATAAGATAAAAAACGACTTAGTGTCGGTGATTGTAAGGCGCCTGCGATACCAATAATAAACGTGGAAAAAAGAAAGGCTATAAAAATGGTACTTTGCCGTTGGCGAAAAGATGAAATTGTAGACATAGATTTTCCTAATCGTTTAAGTAGTCGTAATTATATACTTAAATTCCATGCTTATATAGAAATTTGGGGATACTAATTAGTAGTATGAAGACTGTTTGCCACAAATAGACACCAATCACCTTACGGTTATGTCACTATAAAATTTTATCCATTCGGTTATTTTAGATCTTTTCAACCATTAAAATAGTTATAAGTTTTGTGTGTTTGATACTATTTAATTTAAATGTTCTACTGCCATATCAATAAATTCATTTTATCAGTGGATATAATAAGTTAGCCGTGGTAGTAAATAAACTTAAAAAATGATTTATTTTTATCTGTTTTAGCGTACAATCAAACTCATCAACAAATAGAGGTAACGTTATGTTATATAATAACAAATATATACATCATCACCATGTTAACCATGAATGTTGTCACAGTAATTGCAAAAATATTAAGCATAATCATAACTATTCTAATCATGATACCTATTGTAGCCAAGAATCAACCGATAGTTGTGGGGGAAATACGCACACAGAGCTTGAGCAAAATGAATCGGATGATCCTCCCGATGGGTCTGAGCAAAAAAGTAAAGATATTAAATTGACATGGAAGATCCAAGGCATGGATTGTGCCAGTTGCGCACAAAAAATCGAAAATGGCATCAGAAATTTACCCAATATTACTCATACCAAGATCCTTTTTTCAACTGAAAAACTTATTGTTTTTGTCCCTGAAAAGAACCAAAAAGTGATTAAATTAATCGAGGATAAAGTAATTGAACTCGGTTATAAACCTTTATTAGTAACTTCAACACAATATGCTCACCACCACAAACATTCCCATCATTTTGATAAAAAAGCGTTTATCCCCTTAGTCATTCAAGGGATTTTAATTATTATCAGTTATATTATTCTTTTATTTAATCAATATGTTGGTGAATACGCCTTTATTGCAACTGCCATATTCGGCATAATTCCAATCGCTAAAGAAGCTTTGATTTTAACTCGTAGTGGTACTCCGTTTTCTATTGAATCGTTGATGAGCATTTCAGCAATTGGTGCACTGTTTATTGGTGCAGCCGAAGAAGCCACTATGGTTATATTTTTATTTATGATTGGCGAGATGTTAGAAAGCGTTGCAACAAGTAAAGCTAAAAAGGGCATTTCGTCGCTTGCTGAGCTAATGCCTGAAGAGTCGGTTATTATTATTGATGGTAAACGAAAAACTGTTACTAGCCATAGTTTACAACCAGACGACATAATTGAAATTTCATCCGGTGGTCGTTTACCAGCTGATGTAATTCTACTCAGCGAACAGGCAAGCATTGATGAGAGTGCTTTAACGGGCGAATCCATTCCGGTTAATTATTTTGCTGGTGATAAAATTTTGGCAGGCTCGCTAGTTGTTGATAATACAATTCAACTCAAAGTTATTTCTGAAAAAGGAAAAAACGCAGTTGATCGTATTTTACAGTTGATTGAAGATGCCGAAGAGCGTAAAGCACCGATTGAGCGATTCATTGATAAGTTTAGTCGTTATTATACGCCGACAATCGCTTTATTTGCACTGTTAGTAATTATTGTGCCACCTTTGTTGTTTAATGCTGATTGGTATACTTGGTTTTATCGAGGTTTAACACTGTTGTTAATTGGTTGCCCTTGTGCGCTTGTGATTTCAACACCTGCGGTAATAACGTCTGCTTTGTCTAATGCAGCAAAACAAGGTGTACTAATTAAAGGTGGTGCAGCGTTAGAGCATATTGGTTCCGTTAAGCTAGTGGCGTTCGATAAGACCGGTACGTTAACTGAAGGTAAACCGCAAGTCACCGATGTTATTAGTGAAGATGTTTCAAAAGAAGAATTATTAAAGTTAGTTGCCGCTATTGAAAGTGGTTCGCATCATCCCATTGCTAAGGCGATTGTTGATTATGCATTGCTAAATCAATTAAATGTCAATGAGGCCGATAATCGTAAAGCAATTGCGGGGGTTGGTGTTCAAGGCGAGGTTGATAATCAAACTTTTTATATTGTATCACCAAGTAAGGTTGTAACTGTTTCAGCGCCTTTGAAGGCTGAACATACCAAAATTATTGAGGAACTTGAAAATGCGGGTAAAACAGTAGTGGTTGTAGTAACAAGTCAACAATTGATGGGCATTATTGCATTGCAAGATGTGTTACGGAGTGATGCAATGACTACAATGAATGAGCTTAACAAGCTTGGCGTTAAAACTTTGATGTTAACAGGCGATAATGAGCGAGCCGCCAAAGCTATTGCCTTTCAATTAGGTATGGATTACCGAGCAGAACTGTTGCCTGCTGATAAATTGGCAGAAATTGAAAAGATGCGTATCTCAACGTCGATCGCTATGGTGGGCGATGGAATTAATGATTCTCCAGCCATGAAAGCGGCAACTGTAAGTATTGCTATGGGTAGTGGTACTGATGTTGCGCTAGAGGCTGCTGATGCCGCATTAACTAAAAATAGCTTGTTAAGTTTGCCTAAGCTAATTGGTTTAACGCGTTTTGCCTCTCGTAATATTAAACAAAATGTTACCATTGCGTTGGGCATTAAGTTAGTGTTTTTGATTACTAGTTTATTTGGCTTTACTGGACTATGGTTGGCTGTGTTAGCTGATTCAGGTACGACTGCGATTGTGACAGCTAATGCGCTTCGAGTTTTGAAATTTAAAAATAAAAGTTAAAAAGTTGTTTGCCTACCCTATTCCGCTTGTCACAAGCGGAATAGTTTTTAATGGCTTTGGATCATTATTCATCCATTCTTAGTGATATCTCACCACCAATATAGGCATTAATTTTACCATTTTGCTCTAGTAATAAGGCTCCTTGATCATTTATGCCTTTTGCTTTTCCCTGAATAATGTTATCGCCAATTAATAGTTTTACAGGTCGGTTAACAAAGTTATCTAGTCTATTCCAATCATTAATAAATGGCGCCAACCCATGTTTTTCAAATTCGATTAATTGGCTTTTTAAAGCTTTGGCAATCTGTGCAACTAATAAGTTACGATCAACATTACCTAAATTAGCCCATTTTTGGTTAACTATGGTGGTATCAGGGTTTGTCATGGTTAAGTTGACGCCAACACCAATCACAACATGGGCACAGTCGCCCGTTTTACCTGCAAGCTCAACTAAAATACCCGCTAGTTTTTGATCGTTAAGATATAGATCGTTTGGCCATTTAACTTTGATGTCTTGACCAGATAATGTACGTAAGGTGTCGGCAATAACAATACCAACAACTAAACTCAGCCCCATTGCCGCTGCGATACCGTGTTCTAGTCGCCAATACATTGAAAAGTATAAATTAGTGCCAAAAGGCGAAAACCATTTTCGCCCTCGCCTTCCTCGTGCTTTGGATTGAAATTCGGCGACACAGCAATCGCCCGATGTTAGTTGACCAATTCTATCCAGTAGATATTGGTTAGTTGAATCAATAATTGGCAATATGTCACATCGACTATTCGATTGGTAATACTGATCAATTTTAGTTTTATTAAGCAAATTAAGAGGTGCTGCCAAGCAATAGCCTTTACCCTGCACTGAAGTTAGCTCAATCCCCCACTCACGCAGTTGTTTGATGTATTTATTAATTCCTGCGCGTGTTATGCCAAATATTACTGCTAATTCTTCGCCCGAATGGTATTTGCCGTCTGCAAGTATTGCTATTAATTTTAGTGGATTATTGTGGTTGCGCATCCGCTTCTCTTTTTTTGATTAATAAAATGATGAAGTATAACGAAATTATAGCAAAACTGACAAATAAATAGGTATTACTCGTTTTATCCATAATGAATGCTATCACTGCAGGAGCAATTAAGCTGCCTAATGTGTTGGTTAATAGCATTGCTTGATTCATCGCCACAATATCTTGTTTTTTAACACACGAGCAGGCCCAAGCCATAGATATGGGGTAAATGGTATAAATGGTTACGCCTAATAGGATAATTGCTAATACATCACACCAATTAAATATCAGCATAATACATGCAATCAACATGAGTAGTGATTCGATTAGTAATACTGTTTGTCGCCCAAATTTATCTGCACACCAGTTAGCCGGCATTTGGGCAACTACTCCAGATAAAATAAGTAAAATAATCCAATTAGCCACCTGAACATCACTATAGCCTAAGTGCGAATAATAGGCCGGTAAGAGCGAATATAATGAGCCAATTAACATACCTGCAATAACACAACCGGTTAATCCAAGTCGAGAGGGTTTATTTAATATCATTGGCATGATGTTAAAGCTGCTTTTTTTCCTTTTTGGTAATTTATAATGAGTCAGCAAAATAAATAAAATTGCAAGCCCCATCAGTAACGCAATAACCAATCCAAAATACAATATATTTTGCGGGAAATACTGTAACAATGCTTGTCCCAAAACCGAACCCAAATAATAAGTAGTTAAATATACTGCAAGCATTTTTCCACGTGTACGTACCGGACCAGTGAGTAATATGCAACTTTCAATAACCACCCAAGTGACCGCACAAGCAATCCCTATAAAAAATCGCCACATTATCCAGCTATAAAAATTCATTGAAAAACTTAATCCAATAGTTGCAATGGCAAAAATAATGCAACTATAAGTGTATGTGTGACGCGCATTAAATTTATTAATAAACCAATTGGCGAAAATGGTACCAATAAGGTTGCCAGTAAAATAACTTGAGCCAACTAGACCAATTTGTTCAAGCGAAAACTCATTACGCACTAACCACAAAGGTACTTGTGTGTTTAACGCTGATAATGAGATTGTCACAAATAATAAGCTGGCTAATAAAATAGGAAATGAATACGAATGTTTCATAATGTTATCGCGTATAATTATAAGTTAAAATTTGTGGGTAATTATAATTTGATGCTAATTATAAATAACTGTCTGCATCAATTTCACCCGAGTTGCCGATAAATCGGATTTCTGGTGATAAATTCACCGAGAATTTTTGTAATACACATTTTTTTATATGTCGAGCTAATTCAACTACATCTTGTGCTGTTGCTTGACCTTTATTAACTAAGACCAATGCCTGTTGTTGATGTACCGCAGCGTCACCTATTTGGTATCCTTTTAGACCACACTGTTCAATCAGCCAACCTGCAGCTAATTTGGTTTGGTGATTGGCTTGTGGATATATTGGCATGTTTGGATAAATTTCAAGTAGTTTGTCCGCTACAATTTTATCGACCACAGGGTTTTTAAAAAAGCTTCCACCGTTACCTAGAACTTTTGGATCTGGCAATTTACTGCGGCGAATTTCGCAGACTTTATCAAAAATCATTTTGGCGGTAACAGTTTGTGGCTCAAAGTTACGTAATTCACCATAATTTAATATTGGTTGCCACTGTTTGGGTAATTTTATACCAACATTAATCACCGCATAACCTTGTAAATATTGTTTTTTAAATATGCTTTCACGGTATCCATATTGACCATCGGTGATAGTAAGGATTTTATTTGTAGCAAGCTCAAGCAGTTCCACATAATCCGCCACTTTTTGAAACTCAATCCCATAAGCACCAATATTTTGAATAGGCGCAGAACCCACACAGCCAGGAATTAAAGCAAGGTTTTCAAGCCCTGGTATATTTTTTTCAATTGTTTGTGATACTACATCATGCCAAATTTCACCTGCACCAACTTTTAAATGCCATTCTCGGTCGGTTTCAGTAATGGTTATCCCTTTAATACGATTAACAATAATTATGCCATTAAAATCACAAGTAAATAGTGTGTTACTGCCTTCGCCAATAATCATAATTGGTTGATTTTTATGATTTTCAAAAACAGTTTTAAGTTGTTCAACCGTTGTAACAGTAATGACATGCTGAGCATAAGCTTCTAGCCCAAAAGTATTCGGGATTTTTTGTTTCATTAATAACTACCTTTATTTCCTTTGAAGAAAAATATGTTATACCTTGAAATTGATTTAGCCAGTAGTGAGTGTATTGTTCAATCATTTTATTTCTTTTTAATTTTATAAAGCTTTTAACTTTAAAATTTGAAGTTGGATTTTCAACTTTAATATGTAAATAGAATGACTAAATGTTTATGCATATGGCAAGATAAATAACTATTGTATCATTTAAGTATATATATAATGCAATATGTTATCACAACAGTATGGAGTATTTTATCTAAACTTCGATGATTCTCCATTTTAAACACATTAAAAATAATTACTATGGCTATTAAAACCTAATATATGCACTTTTTCCCAAATGATTGCCCTATTTCTTTATTAAACGTTAACATTAATCAAATAATCAGCTAAAACAATGCTTAAATCTTTTTTGTTTTTTTTTAATCATGTATCATAGCTAACCATTCGATCTTTTTTAAATTAGAAGAAATTTAATCAGCCCGAAAATGTCCGTTATATTTATTGTGAATTATTATAAAATAATCAATTGGGTATTAGATCACATTTTTACATGTTATTATTTCATATAATATAAGCCAATAAATTTATGTGAGTAAGGTTGTATTCGAAAGTTAGAGGAAATTATGAAAAGAGTTTTTATTATGATCCTTGATTCCTTCGGACTAGGTGGCGCTGAAGATGCGAAAAAATATGGCGATGAAGGCGCTAATACTTTAGGTCATATCGCCGAAGCCTGTGCATTAGGTAAAGCTGAGTGCGGACGCAGTGGAGTGCTAAACTTACCTAATTTAGGTAAGTTAGGATTACTAGAAGCTGCATATGAATCAACAGGGCATTATCCAAAAGGCATGAAATCTGAAGGTGATATCATTGGTTCTTATGGTTATGCAAGCGAAATTTCCTCGGGTAAAGATACGCCTTCAGGACATTGGGAAATAGCAGGCGTACCCGTTCTTTTTGATTGGGGTTATTTTACTAATACCACTAACAGCTTTCCTCAAGATCTTTTAGATAAAATTGTTACACGTGCAAATCTTCCTGGCTATCTAGGTAATTGCCATTCATCAGGCACGATTATTCTAGATGAACTTGGCGAGGAACATATGGCAAGCGGTAAACCAATTTTTTACACATCAGCAGATTCAGTTTTCCAAATCGCTTGTCATGAAGAAACGTTCGGTTTAGAAAAATTATATGAAATTTGCGAAATAGTACGTGATGAACTTAATAAAGGCAATTACAATATAGGGCGCGTTATTGCAAGACCTTTCATCGGTGCAAAAGCAGGTGAGTTTGTTCGTACTGGTAATCGTCATGATCTTGCTGTTGAGCCACCTGCACCAACAATGATTAAAAAGTTAGTTGATGAAAAAAATGGTCACGTTATTTCAATCGGTAAAATAGCCGATATTTATGCACACGTTGGGATAACAAAAAAAGTTAAAGCCACAGGTATTGAAGCGCTATTTAATGCTTCGCTTGAAGAAATAAAGCAAGCTAGAGACAATACCATTGTGTTTACTAATTTTGTTGATTTTGACTCTTCTTATGGACATAGACGCGACGTTTCAGGTTATGCTGCAGCTTTAGAATATTTTGATAGCCGTCTACCTGAAATGCTAGCACTGGTTGAACCAGGTGATCTGCTGATTATCAGTGCTGATCATGGTTGCGATCCTACATGGCCAGGAACGGATCATACACGTGAACATATTCCAGTGCTTGTTTATGGTGATAGCGTGCCAGTTGGATCTTTAGGTCATCGGAAAACTTTTGCCGACATTGGGCAAAGTGTCGCTGATTATTTTGATTTGTCGCCAATGGATTATGGTCAATCTTTTATTAGAAAATAGATAACTAATCCATTTTAAAGTAATACTTTTTTAGAAACAAAGATCAGGAGAATTTGATGTCTACCCCGCATATTAATGCCGCTGATAATGCTTTTGCAGAAACTGTTTTAATGCCTGGCGATCCGCTACGCGCAAAATTTATTGCAGAAACATTTTTAGAAAACGCGCAAGAAGTCACTAATGTAAGAGCAATGCTAGGTTTTACAGGTTATTACAAAGGGCAAAAAGTCTCAGTTATGGGACATGGAATGGGCATTCCTTCTTGTTCTATTTATGTAACCGAATTAATAAAGTTTTATGGAGTTAAAAATATTATACGAATCGGCTCATGTGGTGCAATTAGCCCAAATGTTAACATCGGTGATGTTATTGTCGGTATGGGAGCTTGTACTGATTCTAAAGTCAATCGAATTCGTTTTAAAGATCATGATTTTGCCGCAATTGCCGATTTTGATCTAACCTGTAACGCAGTTAATGCAGCGAAACAATTGGGTGTAAATGTAAAAGTTGGTAATCTTTTTTCAGCTGATTTATTCTACAGTGTTGAACCCGAATTGTTCGATATTATGGAAAAATACAATATTTTAGGCGTTGAAATGGAAGCTGCTGGCATTTATGGAGTTGCTTCAGAATATGGTGCAAAGGCACTAGCAATTTGTACAGTTTCAGATCATATTCGAAAAGGAGAATCCATGTCGGCAGAACAACGCCAACTGGGCTTTAAAGAAATGATTACAGTAGCATTGGAATCAGTATTATTAAATCAGAATTAAAAAAATGGCAGATCAACTGCCATTTTTTTTAAGTTTATTTTTTAGAATAATAAAAATATTAACAGTTAAATTAGATAAAACATTTTTTAAAACAAAAATCAGTAAGCTATTTTAACCGCATACTAATAAGCATAGCGTTATATAAGCAAACATAGTATTCGCTAATATTTAAATTTATTCATTAATAATTTGTTAGGCAATAGATTATCAAATATCTCATTTAATAAGGAATCGAAATGAATATTAAGTTTAAACTTAAGATTATATTTTTCTTACAATTCTTCATCTGGGGAAGTTGGCTTATCACCCTAGGTTCTTATATGATGGAGACTCTAAAATTTAGCGGTACGACAGTAGGCTCAGTTTATAGTACGATGGGAATCGCTTCTTTATTTATGCCAGGCTTACTTGGTGTTGTAGCAGATAGATGGATCCCTGCTAATAGGTTATTTATGATTTGCCATCTAATTGGTGCAATTACCCTATTTATTGCAGCATCAATTACATCACCTTTGATGATGGTTGTTGTTATGTTAATTCATTGCCTTGCCTTTATGCCTACTATAGCTATTTCTAACTCAATTTCTTACTCATGTTTAGCTTCGCAAGGTTTGGATGTTATCACTCAATTTCCTAATATAAGGATTTTTGGTACTATCGGTTTTATTATTGCAATGTGGTTAGTGAGCTTTTTAAAATTTGGATTAAGCAATATGCAACTTTATATTGCCGCTACCGGTTCAATTTTACTTAGCCTATACTCACTTACTTTACCATTAATTGTAATAACTAAAGATAATTCGAAAAGAAAGTCTCTTGTAAGCTCTTTAGGTCTAGATGCATTTGTTTTATTTAAGGAACCTAGAATTGCAATCTTCTTCATATTCGCTGTATTTCTTGGAGGAATTTTACAAATTACAAATACTTTTGGTAATCCTTTCTTACTTTCATTTAAAAATGTTCCAGAATATGCCGATAGTTTAGTAGTACAATACCCTTCTGTTTTACTTTCTATTTCACAAATATCGGAAGTAGTATTTATACTGTTTGTTCCATTTTTTATGAAACGCCTTGGTATCAAATATGTAATGTTAATTAGTATGATTGCTTGGGTTGCTCGTTTTGGCTTATTTGCTTATGGTGATCCTTCTCCTGTTGGCTTCACGTTATTATTATTATCAATGATCGTATACGGTTGTGCATTTGATTTTTATAATATTTCTGGCTCTATGTATGTTGAAAAATCGGTATCTTCAAATATTCGTAACAGTGCACAAGGGCTTTTTATGATTATGACCAATGGAATTGGTGCTTATTTAGGTTCAACTATCAGTGGTTTTGTCGTTGATTATTATACATCAGATGGAATTATTGATTGGCGCACTATTTGGCTTATTTTTGCTAGTTATTCTTTAGTATTAGCAATCATATTTTTATTAATATTTAAAAACGAAAAAACAGAAGAAAAAGCTTTTCAGGTTATTAATTAATAAAGGAATCAGCAGCAATATTTAGTACTATTGCTGCTTTTTAGGAAAAATTAAATTAATATTTCCCTGATAAAAAATGAAAAAATAAGCACACAAAATGTGTGGAAAACATGTAATTTATCCAGGTACAATAGCGTGTATGCAATTATAAATTAACTATACTGCATAAACCTTCCAGTGGCGTTTAAATATTATTATTGCAGGTATCCAATAGGCAGAATTAAACTGAAAAATATAAAATGCATAATCAAATTATCCCAAAAGTCATATTACATGAGCATGTTGAAGGCAGTATTACTCCTTTTATGGCTCAGAAGCTCGCCGATAAAAATCATATCATTTTTCCTAATTCATTATGTTATCAAGCCAATGAGTATGATAAAAATGAGTTTAAAAATGGTCGATATCGATACGACGAAACTAACTTTGTTGAATTTATTCAAACTTATGATACGGTTTCTAGTTTTGTTAAAACACCCGAAGATTATTACTTAATCACCTACGATTTTCTTTATAGAAACGCAAAGCAAGGATTAATTTACTGCGAACTGTTCCTTTCTCCTTATCATATTTGTACAACTGAAATTAATGGCGAAATTATTTGGAATCAAGAAAGATTCCATCAAACCTTAGAGCAAATGGATAAAGCAATTATTGATGTACAGAAAGAATTTGATGTCACAGTAAGATATCATGTTATTGGGGTTAGACACCTTGGCGCCAAAATTGTTTATGACACATTGCGATTTATTGAAAAGAATCCTCATCAGTTTATAACCGGTTTTAATATTGCTGGAAACGAAAAAGCTGGGCATTTTGATGATTTTCAAGATGCTCATCAATTAGCATCACAATTAAAATTAAAAAAATCTTATCATGCAGGCGAAATCGATTCAGCAGAAAGTATTATTCAAGCTCTAAAACACGGTGCAAATAGAATTGGGCATGGTATTCGAGCCATTGAAAATCAAAAGTTAATTCAAGAATTAATTGATAAAAAAATCACATTAGAAATCGCATTAACAAGTAACCGTATTTTAGTTAACGAACTTCATGGCAATATACATAATCACCCAGTGAGGAAACTGTATGAGCAAGGTGTACGTATAACGCTTAATACGGATGATGCTGGCATTTTTGGTACAGATATTGAAAAAGAGTATCACATTGCTCAAACAGTATTTCAGTTTTCAAGGTTAGAATTACTTGATATTACACTTTGTGGCATTGATGCTGCTTTTGTTGAAGAGTCAGTAAAGGTGAGATTAACACATTATGTTTTATCCTTATTTACTGCTAATGATAAACAAATGCTTCAACAAGCAATCACTGATAAAAAATACCATTTTGCTATTATTGACAGGTTTAAAACTTATCAAGAACTTTTATAAGCACTACATGTAAATAAGCAGTATATCAAAAATAAATAGGAGATTTGTATGAAAAATAACAAGTTAATCCTTAACTTCTTAACCCTATTTATATCTGGTTTTGTTAATGCTGCAACGGTTGATTTAAGGATAATTGAAACAACCGACTTGCATGGAAACATGATGAATTATGATTATTTTAAAGATCAGTCTATTGATACTTTCGGATTAGTAAAAACTGCTAATTTAATTCATCAAGCAAGAAGTGAAGTAAAAAATAGTGTCCTTGTTGATAATGGTGATCTGATTCAAGGCAGCCCAATGGCTGATTATGCCGTACATAAAGGTCTTGATGATGATGATATTCACCCTATTTATAAAGCACTTAATACGCTTGATTATACTGTGGGGAATATTGGTAACCACGAATTTAATTTTGGATTGGAATTTCTGCAAAAAAGTCTTTCTGGGGCTAAATTTCCTTACATTAACGCTAATGTTTATGATGCCAAAACTCAAAAGCCATTTTTTACACAATATATTATTTTAGATACTCCTGTTATTGATAGAAACGGCAATAAACACACTATTAAAATTGGCTATATTGGTTTTGTGCCTCCACAAATTATGCAATGGGACAAACTTAATCTTGATGGCAAAGTTGTCGTCAAAGATATTACAGAAACAGCCAAGCTATTAGTCCCTGAAATGAAAAAACAAGGCGCTGATGTTATTATTGCTATTCCACATTCTGGTGTTTCAACTGAACCTTATAAAGCATTAGCTGAAAATTCGGTTTACTACTTGAGCCAAGTAGAGGGTATTGATGCCATTATGTTTGGTCATGCTCATAGCGTGTTTCCAAGTGAAGCGTTCAAATCATTACCTAATACAGATATTAAAACGGGCAATATTAATCATGTCCCTGCTGTAATGCCCGGACATTGGGGTAGCCACTTAGGAGTAGTTGACTTAGTTCTTGAAGGCGAACAAGCAAATTGGCAAGTAGTTTCAGGAAAATCCGAAGCTCGTCCAATTTATGATATAAAAAACAAAAAAGCGCTAGTTGAAGCAGACGCCAAAATTGTTGATATTCTAGTCAAGGATCACCAAGGTACACGTGAATTTGTTAGCAAACCAATAGGTAAAGTTTCAACCGATATTACTAGCTATTTAGCATTGGTCGAAGATAGCTCAGCCCTACAAATTATTAACGATGCACAGATCGATTATGTTAAGCAATTTATTCAAGGTGATCCTGATCTGAATGGATTACCTATTTTATCAGCTATTGCACCGTTTAAAGCTGGCGGACGAAAAAACGATCCAAGTGCTTTTGTTGATGTTAAAAAAGGCAATTTGTCGTTTAGAAACGCTGCAGATATTTACCTTTATCCTAATATGTTATCTGCTGTGAAAATTACAGGTAAAGATGTTAAAGAGTGGTTGGAATGTTCAGCTGGTGTGTATAATCAAATTAATACTAATTCATCACAACCACAATATTTAATTAATTGGGATAAATTCAGAACCTATAATTTTGACATTATTGATGGGGTTAATTATCAAATAGATGTTACTAAACCACCTCGTTACGATGCAAATTGCCAGTTAATTAATCCAACATCTGAAAGAATTAAGAATCTGACTTATCAACAAAAAACAATTGATCCTAACCAAGAATTCTTAATTGCCACCAATAACTATCGCGCTTATGGCGGTTTATTTCCCGGCACAGGCGAAAAAAATGTTAAATTCAATTCACCAGATGATTTAAGATTGATTCTTTCTGCTTATATCACCAATATGACCCAAAAGAACGGTATAGTAGATGTCACTGTCGATAATAATTGGCAAATTGCTCGGATTACTAGTAATAAAAATTTGGATATTCGCTTTGAATCATCATCAACAGATGAAGCTAAATCCTATATCGAAAAACATTCACTATACCCTATTCGCTTTATTGACATAGATACATCTGGTTTTGGTGTTTATAAGATAGATTTACAGTCTCCTGTTAAAGCTCAACCTAAAATTTAGTTAGATTTATTACGACCAAAAGGATTATTAATATGAAAATTGAAAAACTGATTGAACTTGCTAAAACTGCCCGTTCTAAAGCTTATGTGCCTTATTCTAAATTTCAGGTTGGTGCCGTGCTAATTACTGAAGATGATGAAGCAATTTTAGGTTGTAATATTGAAAACGCATCTTATGGGCTAGCAAATTGTGCCGAGAGAACGGCAATTTTTAAAGCGGTTTCTGAAGGTAAAACAAAATTTAAAAAATTGGTGGTAATTGGCAATACTGATGGTCCTATCTCACCTTGTGGCGCTTGTAGACAAGTGATTAGTGAGTTTTGTGCTAAAGATATGCCGGTTATTTTGACCAATATGCAGGGAAAAATTCAAGAAACTACAGTTGGGGAATTATTACCTTGGTCGTTTTCACCAAGTGATCTTGATTAATTTTAGTTTATTTTTGATCAAAATAAAAAATAGTAAATCTAATATGAGGTTTATTTATACTATTCAATTTTTCGTCGATTATTTCGACAAGAACTAAACAGTCATACTTGTATGAACAGCGCAATACACTAACTTGATTTATTGATTTTAAGAGAGAATCGTTATGAGATTTGTAGATATTATTGAAAAAAAACGTGATGGACATTCTTTAACTACTGAAGAAATCCAATTTTTTATTACTAACTATACTAATGGTACCATCCCCGATTATCAAGTTAGTGCTTTATTAATGGCAATTTATTATCAAGGTATGACATCAAAAGAATGCGCAGATTTAACCAGTGCAATGATGTATTCTGGCGATACCGTTGATTTGTCATCTATCAAAGGTATTAAAGTTGATAAACATTCAACTGGTGGTGTGGGCGATACAACAACCTTAGTTCTTGCTCCTTTAGTGGCCGCTTTAGATGTACCAGTAGCTAAAATGTCTGGACGTGGCTTAGGTCATACTGGTGGCACTACCGATAAATTTGAATCAATTCCAGGATTTAAAATTGAATTAAGTAAACAAGATTTTATCGATCAAGTTAATCATAAAGGGCTTGCCGTTATTGGTCAATCAGGCAATTTAACCCCCGCTGATAAAAAGTTATATTCTTTACGTGATGTTACAGGAACGGTTAACTCTATTCCACTTATTGCAAGTTCAATTATGAGTAAAAAGTTAGCTGCTGGCGCTGATGCTATTGTTCTTGATGTTAAAACAGGTGATGGAGCACTAATGAAAGATATGGCGGATTCTGAAAAATTAGCTCATGAAATGGTGAATATTGGTAACCAAATTGGCCGTAGAACGATGGCTATTATCTCGGATATGTCACAACCACTTGGCTACGCTATTGGTAATGCACTTGAAATAAAAGAAGCAATTGATACCTTAAAAGGCCACGGCCCTGCTGATTTAACTGAATTGGTTTTAACATTAGGTAGCCAAATGGTTGTACTTGCTAATAAAGCCAAGACATTAGAAGAAGCAAGAAGAAAACTTCAAGAAGTGATTAAAAATGACAAAGCTGTTGAGAAGTTCAAAATACTGATTGAAGCACAAGGTGGGGATAGCTCAGTTGTTGATCATCCTGAAAAATTGGCTAGTGCACCTTACCAAATTGCTTTACCTGCACTTAAATCAGGTTATGTTTCAAGAATCATTGCTGATCAAATTGGTATTGCTGCTATGCAATTAGGTGCAGGCCGTGCAACTAAAGAAGATATTATCGATCCTGCTGTTGGAATTGTGTTACATAAAAAAGTGGGCGATAAAGTGACCGAAGGTGAAGCATTGTTAACAATCCATACCAGTACCAATAAGATTGATGCAATCAAACAAAAACTTTATGACAATATTACAATTAGTGATAGTGCAAAAGAGCCTCAGCTCATCTATAAAATCATTACACAATAACTAATTGAGCAAGCAGATTTAAAAAACATCAGTATTGTTTAAGATTTAATAAAAAATGGTGATCAGATTAAGGATGATAAAATTAATAATTATATGTTTAATTTTGCAAAATAAGTTTGATCACCCATTAACATTTGAATAATCAACAAAAGTAATTTATTGCTAACAAAGAATAAATTGGTAAAAATTTAGAATTAAACTATATTTTTTAGTATCGAGGTTAACATTCACATGACAGAATTTCAAAATAGTTGTTATCAAATCGTGACCGACCCAAATTTGTCACCAAAACAAAAAGCCAATTTGCTCGCACTAGCAGCAGAAAATAATTTGCCTTATGTTGATATTGATAGTGAAACCCAAAAAGCTTTAGATGAACGTGTTATTTGTGACATGTATGAGGGGCACGCTCCATATAAACCACGCTATGTGCTCCCTGATTATGCTAAATTCTTACAACAAGGTTCAAAATGGCTTGAACTTGAACCTGCCAAGACTTTTGATGATGCACTAAATATGCTAACTATTGCTTATCATCATGTTCCTTCGGTAACAGGTATGCCTGTTTATTTAGGATGCTTAGATCAAATTTTACTTCCTTACATTGGTAATCTTACTGAAGATGAAATTTATCAACGATTAAAGCGTTTTTGGATCATGCTTGATCGTAATTTGCCCGATGCGTTTATGCATGCCAATATTGGCCCAACTGATAATATTATCTGTCGGGTAATCTTACGTGTAGATAGAGAGCTTAAACAAGTTGCACCTAATTTAACCTTTATCTATGATGAAGACATTACACCAGAATCACTATTATTAGTCGCTATAGAAAATATTTGTGAAACAAGCAAACCTCATATTGCAAACAATAATATGATCAAAAAAGATTTTGATGACCAAGGATATGGCGTAGTAAGTTGTTATAATTCACTACCCGTTGCCGGCGGAGGAAGTACGCTTTCACGAATCAATTTAAAAGAAGTAGCATTACGCAGTAAAAATAGTGAGGATTTTTTGACAAATACCTTACCTTACTATTGTCAGTTACAATTTAATCTTATTCAAGCAAGATCGGACTTTCTTTATAATCAATCCAACTTTTTTAATAGCAGTTTTTTAGTCCAAGAAGGATTAATCGATCCCAATCGATTTGCCCCCATGTTTGGTATCTTTAGTATGGCTGAAGCGGTCAATATCCTGCAAGAAAAAGCAAATTTAGCAGGTCGTTATGGTTTTGACCAACAAGCCAATGAGCTAGCATTAACCATTACCCAACTCGTTGCCAAATTTATTGATACACACACAATAAAAAATGCTTGGAAAGGAAAGGCTATGTTGCACTCGCAATCTGGTATTAGTTCAGATAGAGGTACAACCCCTGGTTTACGCATTCCTTATGGTCATGAACCTGATCCTGTTACCCATATTATGGCGCTATTTAAACACCATCATTACTACACATCAGGTATCAGCGATATTTTAACAATTGATGAAACAATCAAAAATAATCCTCTAGCCTTACTACAAATTTGTAAAGCAGCTTTTAAATTAGGTTTTCGTGAATTTACAGCCAATATTAGTGGCAATGATCTGGTTCGAGTAACCGGTTATATGGTTAGATTATCCGACATCAAAAAGTATAAACAAGAAGGATCACGAATTAACACAACGTTTTTAGGCGCAGAAGCTGCTGATGACGTTAAAAACAATAGTTATTTATGCCGAAAGCCAAGAGTTATTAGTCATGAACAAGTCATGGGCAATCGTTAATAAGATATTACCCTTTTCTTGTGTTGATGGACCAGGCAATCGGTTAGTCATATTTTTACAAGGATGCAATTTTCGTTGTTTAAATTGCCACAACCCTTACACTATATCATTATGTAAAGATTGTGGTGATTGTGTGAGTACTTGTCCACATCAGGCATTAAGTTTTAACAATCACCGCGTTATATGGCAAACTTCAGTTTGCCAACAATGCGATACTTGTATTAATACTTGTGTTCATCACTCAACTCCAATGACTTATAAATACAGTGTTGAAGATATATTAAAAATTATCCGAAAATATCTGCCATTTTTAAATGGTATAACCCTTAGTGGAGGAGAAGCCACTATGCAACTTCCTTTTATTGAAAAACTATTTAGAGCAATAAAACAAGCCAACGATTTAAATCACCTTACTTGCTTTATTGATAGCAATGGTTACTTACACCAAACAGGATGGCAAAAATTAGAAAACGTGATGGACGGTGCAATGATTGACCTTAAAGCTTGGGACAATCAAATAAATAAAGAATTGACTGGTCGCGATAACCTACGTGTTAAAAAAACCATTGAATACCTTGCAAGTATAAATAAATTATATGAAGTTAGATTTTTGCTTATTCCCAACCACACCGATTTACAAGTTAATGCCAAATATATTGCTTGTTTCTTAATGAAAATTGATTCAAATATTAAAATTAGAATCAATGCATTTCATAATCGTGGAATTCGTGGTATCGCCCAAAATTGGGAACCTGCAACCAAACAACAAGTTGAACAATTTGCCGCACAATTAAGACAATATGGTCTGCATAATATCGTATTACCAAGCCTCTATTTGTAATATTCATCTATTTAACATAAAGTATTTTCATCATTCCAATTGATAACGTTTAAATTTCCTATATGTGGATATAAAAAATGCACATAAAATTGTGCTTTTGACTGAATACTTACAATAAAAATAATAAACTCACCAACCGTGTTTGATCAGTTGTCGGTAAATGCAAACTTATTTATCAAGTCGGTAACTAAGCTGCAATTTCTACTTTTTAAATAATAACTCAGGTTTTTAACTATCATATCAACATAAATATCATAATGATTTATCAGAAAATATCGAGGTTGAAAAATATTACAATTAGTATCAATTAATGTTGTTTTAAATCATTTATGAATAATAAGCTGATTTAGATAATAAGGCTCTCTTCGATTAATTGGGTTAGCGCCTATATCAAGCCAATTACCACCGTCCAACCAACCATTACGAATATTTAATGCCAGTAAACTAGGTTGAATATAACAAATTCCATCATTAGCAATAGCAGAAAAAGTTTTAATGGCTTTTTTTAAATCAGAAACGCTAGGATTACCGTATTCAGTAAATGTCCGATAATTAACAGTCACTTTTACTTGGACATTATCTTTATACTGTTCTACATTGCAGATATTATTTCCCAAAATAACCTTTGAATCTGAAGTTAAAACATTATTGCTTGCATCTTTCCATTCAGTTTTAATACTTTCAATTTTATAGCCATTTTGCAATCGCAAATAATTGCCATTTGAGTCTAAGATATCGGTATCATTTAATCTGGATATATCAATACTAAAAGAGTAATCACTTGGGGAAGTATCATATGCAATATAAATCTTATCACTTTCAGGAGGTAATAGAGTTAAAGGAGCACTATTTGGAGCTTTTAATTTTACGATAAGATAATTAAAAATTTTAGTATCCACACTGGGGAAAATTAATGGAGAACTTCCATGAATAATATTTAAGACATTAGCCGAATGTAACGATAAATTAGCAAAAGTAATTTGTGGAAAAATAAAAAGAATTAAAAGAATCTGTTTTACTTTATTAATAACAAATTTATTTAGTAAGAATTGATAATTTTTATTATTGAATGTTATTAAATCAATATTCATTATTACCCCCTCTTAACACCTTTCATACAACCTAAGTTAGGTTACTGTTATTAACATCAAATTTACTTTTAAAATGCTAATGATTAATAGATAGAATCAAAATCGCTATGTCTTTTATTTAATAACTGGAATAGACGTTTTAAAATGACACGATTAAGAAAAATATAAACCTTTAAATAAATATTTGCTTTTGAGGCGTAGTGATTAATTGGCTATTTTTAAACACCATTTTTAAAAAAATACGCTGTAAAGCCAATTTTATCTGTTATAAATATTTTGTTACTTAATTATTAATATAGAAAAATTTTTAAAAACTTTAATGAGTTCGTTTTAGTACAATATCACTAACAACAAATGATTACTTATTTTATTATTCAATACGTTTTAAAGATGGCTTAATAAAAAAGATTATTGGGACGTGAAAAAAGATAACTAATAAAACCGTATAAGTTGGTACAATTTTAATCATTTAAAATTATAAAAGCAAATATTTCATCAATAGATGATATCAATATCAAAGATATTTTTAAATAGAAGATTTGATTTAAATCAAATGAATATAAAATTAGATAGATAACTTAATCATACACATTCGTATAATATATCGACAAAAACATAAGTTTACTAAGTTGCTTTTCATCACTAATGTCTTTAACAAACGACCAATTTGAAATGATATTCCTATCATTAAGATTAAAAAGCCTAATGATAGGAATGTATTGGGCTATTTCCCTTTCTTAAAAGCAACAGCAAAGGCATTTCCCATTGTGCTGTTTGCTAAAGATGATGTGCGATTATTTTTGGTATTGGCAAAAGATTTATTATGGCCAGGCTTATCAACATTTGATTTTAATGTTGCAGGATCATCAAGTCGCATTGATAAAGCTATACGTTTACGCGCAATATCGACTTCAATAACTTTAACCTTAACAATATCACCTGCTTTTACTACCGTCCTTGGATCTTCTACAAATTTATCAGATAATGCCGATATATGAACTAAGCCATCTTGATGCACACCAATATCCACAAATGCACCAAAATTGGTTACATTCGTTACCGCACCTTCCATTATCATGCCAATCTTTAAATCTTCCATGGTTTCGATATTATCCGCAAATTGCGCCGTTTTGAACTCTGGTCTTGGATCTCGACCTGGTTTGTCCAACTCTTTGATAATATCTGTCACGGTTGGTACCCCAAAATGATCATCTACATAATCAATGGCTTTCAGTGATTTTAAGTAGTTTGAATCACCTAAAATGTCTTTTAATGATTTATGATTTTTTTCTAAAATTCGCTCTACTACAGGATAAGCTTCAGGGTGAACGGCTGATGCATCAAGCGGATTTTTACCATCCATAATCCTTAAAAAGCCAGCACATTGTTCAAATGCTTTAGGACCTAAGCGTGATACTTTTAATAACTGCTTACGATCGGTAAATTGCCCATTTTCATTACGCCAATCAACTATATTTTGGGCGATAACTTTATTGAGTCCAGCAATGCGCGCAAGTAGCATCATTGATGCGGTATTTAAGTTAACACCTACCGCATTAACACCATCTTCAACAACTGCATCAAGTTTTTTAGCTAGCTGAGTTTGGCTTACATCATGCTGATATTGACCTACTCCAATCGATTTAGGATCGATTTTAACTAACTCTGCCAATGGATCTTGCAATCGCCTTGCAATGGATACCGCACCACGAATTGATACATCAAGATCTGGAAACTCTTGAGCTGCAAGTTCTGATGCAGAATATACTGATGCTCCCGCTTCACTTACAATTACTTTTTGTCCTTTTACTTCTGGGTATTTTTTTTGAACATCAAGATAAAAGCGTTCGGTTTCGCGTGATGCTGTTCCATTACCAATTGCTACTAGCTCTACCTGATATTTAATACAAAGTGTAGCAACAATCATAGCGGCTTTATCAGCTTGTCCTGTATGCGGATAGATAGTTTCGGTGGCAACTAATTTGCCGGTCGCATCAACAACCGCAATTTTAACTCCGGTTCTTAACCCTGGATCCATCCCCATGGTGACTTTCATACCTGCAGGTGCAGCCATCAACATGTCGTGTAAATTTGCAGCAAAAACATTAATTGCTTCTTCTTCGGCACGTTCACGTAAAGTGGTCATCAGTTCGGTTTCCATATGCATCAAAATTTTGATACGCCATACCCAATTAATGACTGCTTTACGCCACTTGTCAGCAGGCTGAGCGTTAAAATGAACGCCTAAATGTTCGATAATAATCTGTTCGCAATAGCTTTCTTTGGGCGCTTCTTCAAATTGTGGATCGGCATTTAATGAAAGCTGTAAAAAACCTTCATTGCGACCTCTAAACATTGCTAATGCACGATGAGAAGGCACTTTAGAAATAAGTTCACTTTGTGCAAAGTAGTCTCGAAATTTTGCGCCCTCTTCTTCTTTGCCACTTACCACTTGTGAAACCAAATGAGCGTTATTCCAAAGATAATGACGTATTTTAGCAAGCAGTGCTGCATCTTCGGCAAATCGTTCCATTAAAATATAGCGTGCGCCGTCTAAAGCTGATTTAGTATCAGCAATGCCATTATTAACATTAAAATATTTTTCTGCTTCTTTTTCAGGATCAAGCGTCGGGTTTTGCCATAAGTCATCAGCTAATGGTTCAAGACCTGCTTCAATAGCTATTTGCCCACGAGTGCGTCGTTTAGGTTTATAAGGTAAATAAAGATCTTCAAGTTCGGTTTTGCTTAGTGTTTGTGTAATACTTTGGCTAAGCTCTGGAGTTAATTTACCCTGCTCTTCAATTGATTTTAAAATGGTTTGCTTGCGATCTTCCAGTTCGCGCAGATAACTTAAACGGCTGTCTAAAGCACGTAATTGGGTATCATCAAGTCCTCCTGTGACCTCTTTTCGATAACGAGCAATAAAAGGAACAGTGCTGCCTTCATCTAATAATTGGATCGCAGCTAAAACTTGTTCTGGTTTTACAGTCAGTTCATTCGCTATAATATGGCTTATTTGGTTATTTATCATGGTATCTCTGTATATTCTGTCAATTAACGGAATGTAATCTTATTATGCAAAAAGCTAATTATATAACAAGAGAGGGCTACTTGGCACTCGATCGCGAACTCAAATATTTATGGAGAGAAGAAAGACCTCGTGTCACACAAGCAGTTTCCGATGCAGCTGCACTTGGGGATCGCAGTGAAAATGCTGAATATATCTATGGAAAGCGAAGGTTACGTGAAATTGATAGGCGCATTCGTTTTTTAACTAAGCGTTTAGAAATATTAACAATTGTGGATCCCGATCCTAGGCAAGAAGGCAAAGTGTTTTTTGGCGCTTGGGTTAAGCTAGAAGATGAATCAGGTGATTCACATATTTACCGTATTGTGGGTCCAGACGAATTTGATCCTAAGAAAAATTGGATTTCAATTAATAGCCCAGTTGCCAGAGCACTAATTGGTCATAAAGTTGATGATGAAATATCGGTCATTACACCAAATGGCAAAAATTATTTTTATATTTTAGAAATTCGCTATAAGCAATTAATATGATATATACTATTTTAATAGTTTATATAATTCATGAAATGAAGGAATACAAAAAATAAACATGAGAAATAAAAGAGTTATCGTTGCACAATGTGTGCTTTTGATTATATTATTGATTATGGCAATTTCTTACTATTTAATTAATCCAAGTAAGGATGCTAAATCATCATTTTTAAAAAATGAGTTAATACTTGACTTTGATAGTGTTGAATTTGAAAAAATAATACCTTTTTTTAAAAGGCTTGATCAAGATAATTTTTCGTTAGAATCAAGCAACACATCTCAAAAAATAAGTATTCAAGATTGTAAATCAAAGCAAGTCTATCAATTTAATGGTTCAGGCTTGAAAAGCTTTAAATTTAAAAGCAAAACCCCCATCAATGGTGATTATTATCCAAGTTTTACAATCAATATATTAACATTTAGTTCGGTGTCTGAGGCCGATAAATATGAGAAAGTTATTCGAGATTCATTTTTATACAGCAGTACTATAGTTGAATGTAATGAGCTAAAAACACCTACAAAAGTCATTAGTAATGGGCATTTTGTTTTCTACTTTACAAACAGTTCTGAAATGTCTAAGCCATATACAGACAAATATGCAAAAGTTTTAAAGGAACTTCCTATGTAACACTTAATTAGCCATAAGTGTACAGCTTACTATTCATAACTTAGGGTTTATTAATTTTACAATTATAATAACGTTTATTATTTATTGGTACATTATGATCTCTGTCAATCAATTATATATTTATCCAATTAAATCGCTTCAAGGAATATCACTTAAAAAAACCAAAATGGTTGACGGTGGTTTTGAATACGATCGTGTATTGATGATTAGCGAACCTGATGGAACATTTATTACAGCAAGACAATATCCTGAGCTTTTAAAACTGAAAACTTCAGTGATGAATAATAATATTGACGTTTCTATTTCTTCTCAAAAAGCGATTACGATTAATTTTGACGAATTTTCAAAAAACAATGAACCAACTGAAGTTTGGGGCAATCATTTTACATCTCAAATCGCTTCAATCAGAGTTAATCAATTTTTTAGTCAATTTCTACGAAAAGATGTTCAAATACGTTGGGTTGGCAATAACCTAACAAGACGAATTAAACGATATCCACAAATACCAATTAGCTTTGCCGATCGCTATCCTTATTTATTATTGAATGAAGCATCATTTAATTATTTACAACAAAAGTGCCCTATAAAACTCGATATTCGGCAATTTCGTAGCAATATTATTGTAAAAGGCGCCTTGCCTTTCGCTGAAGATGCTTGGAAGACAATTAAAATTGGTAATGTTATATTTGATATCGTCAAACCTTGCAATCGCTGTATGCTAACCACATTAAATTTTAATTCAGCTAAACCATTAGCTAATAATGAACCTCTCAATACACTGCGCTATTTTCGAGCTGATGAACAAGGTAAAATTGATTTTGGTATGAATATGATCGCTCGAAATAATGGTTCAATTTCAGTTAATGATCCAATAGAAATATTAGAACGACAGCCAGCCAAAAATTATATAAAAAATTTCCCAACAGAAACAATAAATGAAACACAACCATGCATCATTACATTCGAAGGTAGATCATTCAAAGGGAATAATAAACAAACTATTTTAGAGCAGTTAGAACATCACAAAATAGCATTACCCTATTCATGTCGTTCCGGTGTATGTGGTCGATGTTTAATAAAGTTAAAAGAAGGAAAAATAAGCACATTAAAGCAATCAGCTGAGAAACGAAATAATCATATTTTAGCTTGCAGCTGTTTACCTAATGGCAATATCGAAATTGGGCTAATAAAAAAAGTAGCCAATAAAAACAGTTAGCTCAACGTAATTTGAAGATAAAAACGATCATTATTTATAAACAAACTAGTATTATTCAATTTAATTAGTTTATAACTAATTGATAACAATTTTGGTAGCCATTATTTATAATAAATTAAAAAAGTGCTAGGAATGTGATATTTTTAATTTTCAGGAAAGCCTTTATTTTATTTTGTATCAACATATTAATAATTGATTTTAATCTCTAACGAAACAAAATTATAAAGTTAAATTGGTATCATGACAGTTAGCGGTAATTATTGATGTGCCATCAACTGATTTTCTATCTAAATCAATATAATTTTTATTATTTATATAAATAGAATTCAAACGTACTGATTGTAATTAAAGACAGCATTGATCATGTAAGTATTATTTGGCTTACCATTATGCATCTCAAAGCCAATTTTATTAATCACTAGACAAATACACTGTTAGAGCTTGTGTCTTTCAAATCTTTAATATTCTTTGTTTCGCTGTATTAACAACAGTATTACTATCTAAACTTTCAGTAGTATTCATATTTTAATTTAGCGTATTTAATTATATGTACATTAAATATGTATACTACTTAGAAAAACCGAATTTAAAGTTTTTAATTAAGTTTATAGCTGATTTTCCAAAAGAAGTAATGAAATTGAATTGCTTAAGAAATGGCTTCTAACTCAACTTGTTCTAAAGATGAGATTTCTTTATCGATTAAGTTTTGCTGTAATGGTGCTAATCTATCATTCATCACTTTAATTACTTCAGAAAAATAAAAAGTTTTATTCATGACCATAAAGGTAGGCTGAGCAATAACACAAAGGGAAGCCTTTTCGCCAGCCTCAACCACCATTAAATAAACTTTTTTTCCACCATCTTGTATATTAACTTTAACAATATCCGCTGTTTTTGTTGTATATAACATAGGCTGTTGAGAGAAATACCAACTCTTTGGCATCTGTGGTTTTATAAAATTAGCAGCAATAATGGCATTAATCGATAACTCTATTTTTTGTGATTCTGTTAAGTTTAAAAACTGGCAACTATCATAAAATTGATAATATGCTGTTGCATCACTGACAGAAAAAGGAAATTCTCGAAAAACATCAGGAATCAACATTTTACTTGAATAACAACACCGGAATAACATATCGTTTGAAACTTCAAGCATCAGACTATCGTACTGATTATCAAAATACCAACGCCAACAATCTGTTGGTCTGAAAGTCATTTTCATTGATATGTCATCCTCTTTAGTTGAACTAATTATAGGCGAAAAGATAACATAATATAGATAAAAAATAAATAAAATTTAAAATAAACTTTATTTAATTAATTAATTTTTAAAAAATTTAATAACAATTAACCAAGATCAAGAAGAT
>NZ_LZHM01000055.1:0-1888 GCF_001690875.1 Gilliamella sp. wkB18 | reverse complement strand
AGCCTCTTTGGGCTCGTCAAAACGTTCCGATTGACTAACATTATGACCAATATATCCAATAAAATCGCCTTTCTTTATTGGTGCCGGCTTTTTTAATACCACAATTTTATCTAGCTTTCCTGGCTCGAAAGTCGATGACGTCACCGAGGTTAATTTGACATAGCCCTTATGCGGGGCATCATCATCGCCATTTTTATCCACCAAAACCGCTGGCACATCACAGTTGTTGATTTTCCGAATTTTGGCATACCCATTATTTTCACCGTCAAATTCAAACGTCGCTGTCTTAGGTAAATAGGTTAATTTCTGTTTATTGTTTGCCGCACCATATACTGCAATGCCTTTTACGGCTACTTCGGGTTTGCCCAGCTTGTCATTATCTTCGCGGCAGATTTCGTAGTCCCTATCTGCGTCCGCACTCTTTCCGGTTGGTCTTTCGCTGTCTTGCGTGCCAATATCCTTATGCCAGACATAGCCTGTCATATTGCCTAACTCTTTTTTAAATCCAGTTGCGGTAACCACTGTTCCTGCGGTTATGGATACAATTTTATACCAGCCCGCCATTTTTTGATGTCGTTTCCCTAAACGGACTTTACTGCCTTTGAGTAGTAATCCAACAACGGTTGTTTGGCTTCCATTTTCTCGTATTACACTGCCTTTAATGGTGTCGGCTTTTTCCTGATTGACTATCCCTGACACAGCCTGCCAATAATGGGGATAGGTAATTTGATTACCACTTTCTTGTGTTTTTTGTTGGTAACCGTACCAATCAAGCTGGTGCATATATAAACTGTATAAGGTTATCGATGGGGGCGCTTGAGTTGAGCCCTTTATCTTAGGCATAGCTAAACAGTGGCGAACTAAAGTAAAACCCGTTGAGAAATAAGCAACTTTTTGTTGTTCCTTATAAGGCGTTTTTAGTTCAACATTGTCCTGATACACAATTTTAGGATAAACATCATTCACTCGATAAGCGATAACTTCACCATCAGCCATACAACGCAGCTTCGCTTCCTCTTTGATTTCTTTCAATACCTTTTTGTCAATATGGATACCACCATGCCATATGCCATTGGCACCAAAGGGATAAAAGCCGCTGTTTGCTTCTGATAAGGCTTTATAATAGGCGTCTTGACTTAATTGTTTTTCGCCAACGGGAAAGTTAAAGTCGGTTATTTTTTTTATAGTCATTGTGTTACTTCCTTACAAATTATTCCGAAAAGCTTTTTGAATTGAACGATACATGTTTTCTTAATAACATTTCGAGTTCCGAATCATTGTTATTTAGCTTTGCGGATAAATCATTACTCGCCGCGCCCATCTTTTGCATGACATTACATTTAAAATAGACATTATCTTGGGTGCCCAGTTCAATGCCTTCTTCGCTGATTTTTATGTATGAACCGCCACACATTAACGTAAGCTGTTCGCTTGCGGTGACAGTGAGCTCACCATCGACACTGTCAATTTTGATATCTTGCTTAGCTGCCATGTTGAGGTTGGCGTTTTGGGCTTGCACTTCAATATCGCCTTGGTTGGCAAACAGTTTCATGCCTGATTTGTGGGCAAATAAGCCCATCGCTTCGCCCGATGAGAGGGTAAGGTTTTTTAAGGCGGCAATGTCAGTTTGGTTTTCACTGGTTAAAGTAACGCTGTTGCCGGTGGAGAGTTGAATGTTTTGCGGACTGGTTAAGGCAATGCCTTCTTGGGCATAGGCAAGTATGCCGCTTTGGGTCAGTTGGCTTAATGTTTTGTTAAGTTGTTCTTGGCTGTCAGTGTCTGCACCGTGGGCTTCAGACTGAGTAGCGGCATTTTGTAGGGCTTTGGCAATGGATAGCGCATTTTCAAGCTGGGTAATGGCGGCTTGCATGTCGAGCTGTTTGCCTTG
>NZ_LZHM01000054.1:0-75214 GCF_001690875.1 Gilliamella sp. wkB18 | reverse complement strand
AATAATTTTGAATTGCTTTGGTTCGCGGACCGGCTAAATTTGCGGCTATTTTTGTACGTGCGTTGCCCTCAGATTTATGCTCTAACCAACCCTGAGGCGGGGTGCTAAATCGTAAATAGTTAGGGGTGCTATTAATCTCTTTATACTGCTGGTTATAACTGAGATCTAAAATATTTTCAGCATAAAACGATTTGATGATATCAGGGTCGATATCGTTGCCTATTTCATCTTTACCTTCAAGAATAATTTTTTCGATGGTTTTACCCAAATTTGCGCTTAATCTTTTTTGTAAAGCAATCACCTGTTCTTGACTGCGACCCGCTAATCCATTGACTATCGGCGCTAATAGCTGTCTGCGTTGGACTGAAAGCTCTTCGGCTAGTCCAAAGCTGTCTTCCACCAGTATGACCCCAATTTCATCGGTTTTGTAATTTGAATGCTCTCGTGCTTCACTTCGATAGCTGTTTATGGTTTGTTCAAATTCTTTATGCACGCCACCGACCGCTTTTCTTAATGAGTTAAAATGGCTAGCCGTGCAAAATAAGGTGCTAAAATGACGCAGTACTTCTTCAGTGGTGTTGTTAATTAAATCGTCTAAATTCACTTTTTGGGCATAAAACACCCCTTTGCCTATCTCTTTATTGGCTGAGGTATTTAGTGCCGTTGTTTTTGCTTTTAATGATTTTTGATATGCCGTTTGTTGTTCTGTATCAAAATAGTCAAGTACTTCTTTATCGCTGCATTCAAGTTCAAGCAAGTAACGTTCTTGTGTGCCTGTATGCATAAAGTCGTTAAATGAAAAACTGCGTTTTTGAGATGCCGCCATCTCTTCTGGTTTGGTTTGGGTTAAATCAATTTCAGTAAAACGCTGTTTGCGTTTGTCTTCGTTTTGACGATAATATTCAACCGTTTTTTTATCCCAACGGTAAGAACTGTAGGCTACCCACGCTTTGTCATAAATTTTATTGTCTATTGTGATAAATTTCGCTTTAAATTGATGCCCTTCTTCAATACACGATGTTGGTAGCGCTTTGGGGCGTGAACCTTTGACGTTTCTAAACTCTCTTAAGCGAAAAGCACCTGAATTGGTCACTTCAAATACACTCACTTTTAACAGGTCTAGGTTAGTACCTTGCCATTCTTTTACCGATTTATTTTTTTGTAATAATAGATAGACATAACCTTCTCTTAAGGTTCGATAAGCATATTTAAAATGGGTTAGCGCTTCTTCTGGCTCTCGGTCTGTTAGGGATAACATGCCTTTGTCCCATTCAATCCCTTTAAAGTTTTTAGGTACCACACTTTTTCTAACTAAAAAAAGAGGAAAGCCCTTTTTTTGGCATGCACCACATTTACCATTGTTCAATATCATGTTTTCCTTGGCTTCATTAATCAGCTCAGGTGTTACAACTGGTGGCTCGTTATTGGCTTGAAGATCGTTGTCGTTAAATTCTGAGTTAGTATTGTTAATCTTTGTATTGTTTGCATCCATTTTATTTCCTTATTGTTCATTATTTATTTTTTATTTAATAACATTTGAAAGTGAGTGTGTATGGCTAAAAATCGTTCAGACAAAGTACCTGGCGAATGTACTGCTACATCATTAATAACAGTGACAATTTCTTCATCTTTTAGCAATTCACCATACTGCATTGAGTAGTAGGTATATACCGTTCTGTCTTTTATGTCTGTTAGGCTAAATGTATTGACAGCGGTATAGTAATGTTCCACTAATGCCATTAAGTCTTTTTCACTAACTTCATCGTCTATTTCTTCTTTTATGTCGTACCAGTTGACATAAAGCCTGAACAAATTAACGGATTCTTTTTGGCAAAAAGTAATTTTGGGCGGCAAACTCGACGGTAGTAGTTGTTTGTTTTTAGCCGGTTTAATTGTCCTTAATTTTTGTTGTATATCTATATAGTAATAAGTTAAATTATCCGGAAGAAAAACATTTATCCAATCAGGTGTGGTTGGATGACTATCTTGTAATAGCTGCATTCTAAATGGTTCGTAGAAAGGAGCAAATGACATGTTGCAAAGCTCCCCTAGCATTAAACCTATTTTGACTATTCTTTGAGCTATTTCATCAATGGTTTGTGGTGCAACAAGCCATCCACACACATAAGGTTTGGCTGCTAAAAAATCCTCATTAACCTGAATAATAGAAGATAATAATAGTTCTGTATTGACATTTTGATCAGGCTGACCAATACAGACTAGATGAGGACATGTAAATAATTGATGCGATAACGATGGTCGTTTAACCACCGCAATATCTTTTTTAGGTAAAAGCTGTTTTAATCGTTGTGCGTAAAGTTTGCTTAATTCACTTGTTGTCCCTAGCATATCAATTAATAGGTAGCGATAATGCTTTTTGTTTTCTTCACTATTTAACTGGTTTTGTAAGGTTATCACTCCATTGCCTCCGAGCAATCACTACCTTCTGGCAATTCGACTTTTGGTGCGTCGTAATTTGATGCACTAAGTACGCCCAAACTTGCTGCTTTTACATTGACATCCCCCGGTGCGAGTATTTTTACCCCTCCATTTTCAATGATAATAGCTACGCCATCACAAGCTAAGGTGAGTTTTTTATTCGCCGATATGATGACTTCACTTTCGGTGCTGGTGATTTTCATGTCTTGTCTTGAACTTAATCGCATTTCGTCATTTTGAGCTTGTATGTCTACATTTCCTTTTGAAGCAAAGATTTTTATGCCCATTTTATTGGCAAAGAGACTTATCATATCGCCAGCTGTTACCATGAAGCGTTTGAAGGCACTGACATCAACATTGTTTTGTGCTGTCTGAATCAGGTTTTCACCCGCAGTATGTTGTATTGAGCTTGGCGTAACATTGGCCATACCCGCGGCTGCGTAACTGAGTATGCCAGGTTGTTTTAACTCTTCTAAACTTTGTTCAAGCAGTTGTTTTTGAGTTTGTAAGTCGGCAAGTTCGGCTTCTGCCGCTTCGGCAAGAGCATTTAGTCTTTTGACCATTTCGCAGGCCTGAGTTAGCTCTTTAACAGCATTGTCCATTTGTAATTGCATGCCACCTGCTTGGGTTTGCTCTTCACTGGTGAGGTATAAACCTTTGCCCGCTCTTATTGCTCCCCATTCATCAGTACGCAGCTCTATCCCTTCACCCCGTTTTTCTTTATTTTCATCCACTAAATGCCCAATGTTAAGTTGGGTTTTGCCGTATTCAGTGGCAAGTTTGATGTGCTCTTGACCGCGTTTGTCATCCATGCGCAATTTATTATTCGCTGGGGTGCGAATCACATTGCGGTGTTTGTTAGCTGCCGTAACAAGATCAGGGTGGGCACTGTCGTGCATGGCATGGGAAATATAAGGTCTGTCAGGATTGCCGTCAGTAAAAGCAATCGCTACTTCTGTGCCGTCTATTAATGGAAAGTGAAAACCATAGGTGCTACCTGCATAAGGTTTAGCAAGTCTTATCCATAAACTCTCACTGCCTTTTTTCCAGTTTTTTAAATCAAAATTAAATTTAACACGATATCGTCCTTGGGTATCGATATAGCCATAAGTATCATTGTCAGGGCTACTTACACGTGCTGGTAATGTTCCACTGACTTGTGGCCAAGCTATAGGCTCTGGACGGTACGGCTTTAATACATTAAAAGGAATGGCGGTAAAGCTCAGTTCGTAAGAATCGGTGCGACTGCCTTTTCCCGCTACACTTAAAATAATTATCCCTTCATTCATGCCGGCTAATGGGTTGCCATTGATGCAAATCAGTTGCCCAGGAGCTAGATTATAACGGTTGGTTTTACCACTAATAATAATTTGCTTACTGATTGCTCGCTCATGACGTATACGGGCATACCAGCTACCACCTTCCGGAGCATCGCTACTGCGATATTCATGCTGTGATCTTTTCTCATCATCGCCGTCATCACCATTTTTTCCGCTATTATGATGATTTGAACTATTACCAATTAAACTTTTATAATGTTCTGCGTAACGATAGTTGGTACCATAAGTGGTTTTGTCATCAGGTTGTGAGTTTACTGTGCTGAGTAAATTAGCCGTTGCTTGTCGATAGTTATAATCTTGTACTTGAACCGCTGATTCAACGGTTTGGCTGTGCATGCTAATATCCCAAATACTTTCAGTTCCACCGTCAAGAGTGCCACTTGGCAATTTGTAATCGATGTTGGCAACCTGCTTAAATCCCTGTTCATAGTCACTGATGACAAGAACATCACAATCATGCTCAGCATGGCTTTCAAAGCGAAACCAAATGCCAACATCAGCCATTAATCTTTGAATAAATTCAAGATCACTTTCTTGCCATTGGGTTATAAATTCTCTTATTGGGTATTGTTCCCTAAGTTCTAAACGGTAATCTATTCCACTAAGCCCAGAATTCCTTAACACCTCTTCAACAACGCCAATAACACTCTGGTTTTGAAATATGGCGCTTTTACGATTTAGCGTTAGTCTAGCTATTCGTGGCGATAATACGACTTGGTAATGTGCCTCGTCTTTATTTACAGATAATTGACTAAATTCAGTGATGATGCCATAAATTTTGCGTGAATCGCTACCCATTCGCAAATCACTTAAGGAACGAATTGCTGAACTTAATATATTTTTACCTGTTGGATTAAACGAAAATGATGCGTCTTTATTTAAAAAAGACTCTGTTGATAAAACTTTATTGGTACTGGTAAAGGTAATGGTGTAACGCCACAATTGGTTTAACGTTTCTTCACCACTAACGTTTAAAGTAGAGATTGGTGATGTAATCCCATCAATCATTAAGGTATATCGGTTATGGCTAACAGTGTCTGATTGTCCATTGATTAAATTATTACCTACTTGGTTCATAATTTTACTTAAATCTTTTTTCAATTTTATCTCCTTTTCATTCCTTATTTCATCTTGCTACCTTGATTCGATATCTAATGTATTCGTTTTACTTAGATAACGTTCATCTTAAATTTATTTTTTCACGTTAGTGACGCGCTGTTTTTCGGCTGTATTTTAACCGTGCTTTGCCATCCGACATGAAATATGTCCCATATTTTACAAGTCCACCTTCTTTAAAATAACAGACCAATTCATAACCTAATACCATTGCGTCATTGCTTTTTTCATCTATGTTGATATCAATTGAAGCTAATCTTGGCTCATACATCAGCAGTGTCCGTTCAATCGCTCTCATTAAGACATAAGCCGATGAAGGTAGCGCTTGAAAAACGGTGGACATGTCTGGTAATCCATAGTCTGGCAGGTGGTGAATTGCCCCTGCACGACTATTTAAAATTCGTTCAATGTTATCCATGACACTGATAATGGTTTGTTCATTTTCGGCTACGTCATCGATCGGTATGCCTGATTCAAAGTAACCGTATAGCATGTCGTATAACGAAGCACTCATTTTTACTCTTCTTCCTCTAATTTTATTGAGTATTGTTTTGCCGAAATTTCACGTGCTGAAGTAATGTTTAGGTCACCACGCTTTAACACTAATCGCCATGTGTTATTTTTTAGGTTTGGCTCTTTAAAAAGTGCAATAACCCCAACGGCATTCGCTTTTTTGTTTAATGGTGTATCAATTGAAATTGCGGTATCAGGTTTTAATACGACTTCTTTACTTTCTAACAATGAATCGCCTAATACATCACTATCTTGAGTAACTAGGTCTTGGTAAGTTGCAGAATTAAATTTGTTATTATTTTTCAATTGGTAAATGCGTATTACAACTGGTGAAGATCTTCCGTCATCCCCCATGTTTAATTCTGATCTGGCTATGAGGTCTAAATGCAGTGTTCTTATATTCCATTTAAATACTGAATCACTAAGATCCGATGCTGATTCAGTTACGCTTTGTGCAATACCACATCCTGTTAACCATACAATTGATAAACTCGCAATTAATAATTTGATTAATTTCATTTTGATTCCTTTTCTTTTTAATGTGCATTGTAATCAATCCCCGAATATTGCCCTATGTTTATAGCAACGGTTTCTTGAATTGATTCATTATTGGTGTTTGCTTTGCTAAATGAGGCTGTCAGTCCTAATCGACAATTCTTCGAGGTTAGCCTGCTACTTGGCAAAAAGTTTTTCTTGATTTTAAGTGTTAGTTTGGCATCAACTCGATAGCCTAAATAAACTCGTAATAAAGCTAATATATCTTGAAATAATTGACCATCCGGCAGTAACTCTGCTATCTGCTCTTCATATTGAGGAGTGATAGCAATATGGATAGTTTGGTTGCATTCTTTAAAACGCGATCCTAATGCTCTAGCACCATTTAATCCCATTCGCTGTTGCCCTTTCCCCCCTAATTTGACCGGTGTGTCTATAGTGTGCCAAATTGGATAAAATTCAGTGACATCTACTTTGGCGTCATCCACCATCACCCGAATTAATCCAGCGACCCCTTCAGCAGTGCGTGTTTTTTGAGACATTAATCCTAATAATGCCAAAAAACGGGATAATGGAGTGCCTATTTGGTCACCTGTGCCTTTAATTCCTAAACCTATTAAGCCCAATAAACATTGGGAAACAGGATCACGCCCGCCGCTGGTAAAACTCGAAGGGTAGTGATACTTTAACCATATACGATAAAACTGCGTGATGATCCGGTGATTGAACATATCCAAAAAATCTGTCATCACTTGGTAATTATCTTCACGGCGTATAATGTTGTTAAGTAATCTTAACGGTAATACGGCATCAACCCCATATAATCCAAGAAATCGGGTTCTGACTGTCGCAGGACGATTTAAATAAGGCGTCCGTTCAATATATTTGAGCTCACTAGCTGGAAAAGACATGTCCACCGAAGGTGCAAAACGCAATGGGTCGGCAGCAGGTGATTCGTTTTTACCCAATATAGGTTCTGATGCATATAATTGTTCAAGTAACTGGCAAAAACGATAAAAGTTTATTTTTGGCAGTTCTTTTTCAATCATTTGCATTAAAGGGCTGTTTTCGATACTTTGCTCTGATTCCATACTATTTTCTTTCCTGTTGGTAAACTAATGATAACCAGTTGTGTAAATAGATTAACATCGGCATACAAGGCAAAAAATTGCTGTAGTAATTCGCCAAATAGCATCATGTCACCTTCACCTGTGAATTGATAACTGTTTAGCGTAACTTCAATTTCAATTCCACGTTGTAACATGCCGTTTTCTGTTCGTTTTATTATTCGATGTGAGACTTCAATAATTCCTTCTAAACGTCGGCGATTAATTTCATTTTCTGTCCAGTCGTATAAAGCAAGTGTTCCACGTAACACTTCGGCATTCATTAGCGATAGGTAGTTCGGCGCTAGGTGTGATAGTACTCGCCAATAAAAACGGTCTTCTGTTGGTGGGTAACATGGCATTGTCGGCGAACATAAGTTGCGTACTTTGGCAATGCTACTATGAGAATCAGCAAGTTCGTGAATTCGAGCATTACGTAACGCTTTTCGCGGTAACATGCCATTGGTACCTGTTACTCGTAAAGATAACGTTTCATTTTCAAAGTGTTCATCTTTATCCCAGATTTTTCCACCAAGAATTAGCCATGTGTCATGCAGTCCCGATGCGCCTTTACGAACGCGCGTGTGATAATAGCGTTCTGGTGAGTCATGTCGTAACATGCCACCACGATGTTTAAAACTAGTAAAAGGAACATAACGATATCGTCCTTCTTTTGTAATAGCTTCTACATGTTCAACTGAGTAAACTTCGACATGTCCGTCTTGTCTTAATAATGGGCGAAGTAGGTATTCGCTTTCTAATTGATTTACTACAATAGGATCGGCTTCCATATCAAATAGGTTAATGACTGGAACACAATGTAAACGGATATTGTCATAAGCCAATGGCATATCGCTTGGCCAAGTTTCACTAAGTGTTAATTCAATGTCAATATAGGTACAAGATTCTGGTACATTTTTTATGTTTAAACCATGCAGATCAACAAACATGAATTTTTCACGAAATGCAAAATATTCTAATAGCAGTTGATAGCCAGAGAAAGCATTATCTGGCTTTAACCATAAGCGATCCTCATCAGCAAATCCTACTGGTGTTATTTTACCGTCGAAGCTAAATTTTTCTTCGGTATTAGTTGAGTAGCGTAGATGCATAGCCGCTACTTGTTGAGTTAAAGCATGATGTAATGTAGAAGCTATTGGAGCATCAGCATTGAGATAAAGCCGTAAACAAGACAGGTCGATCTGTTCAAAGTCAGCTAGCTCACTAAAGCTTAAACGTATTGATATTACACTTCGACCGTCATGACTTAATTCAAGTTTTGCTCGATTTATTTTTATTGGTTGTAATGTGACTGATTGTGTTGTTCTAAATGGGCATTTAGTTCCAACATGCCCTAAGGGCTCAGTCTGTACTTGTAATCCTTTTGGAATCACTTCTTGGCGCGATAATATGGAGTAATCAGGCGTTAATTCAACTATCGACATGGAAGGAATTAAACGCAGGTAATGTGGCCAAAGTAATGTCACCAAACTTTCAGTTAGTTCGGGTATATCATCGTCAATTTTCTGACGTAACCGCCCGGTTAAAAAAGCAAAACCTTCAAATAATCGTTCTACGTAAGGATCGCGATCACCTACACGATCTAAGTTTAATAAACTTGCTCTGTCTGGGTGTATTTTAGCGAACTCTTTTCCAGCTTCTCGCAAATAACGCATTTCTGATTCGTAATAGCGTAGAATTAAATCATCCATTGTTTTTCTCTTAACTGATTATATTTTTGTCTTTTAGTTATAAATAATGTTACATCGCATTTAATGCACGAGCAGGATCAAGCTGCATTAATTCATGTTGTAACAGATCTATTTGTTCTGGCAGATTGACTTTTATGCCGTCTTTTAATTGGCTTTTTTGTTTCATTAATCTCAGTAGAAAACGTTTTACATCAAAGATTAATTCGGGCTCCCATTGAATTAATGTCAATGTTTCTTGTTGATTATTCAATCCAATTAGTAATTTTAGTGCAATATCTTGTTTACCAAGCTGTTCAGCAATTCGAGCTTGTGTATATTGAAGTAAATATCGTTGCTTCGGTGAGCGTACAGATGGTAAGTTTTGTAACCATTGAAATGATTTTTCTAAATTTTCGCTACGCGCTAATTCTTGGGCTTGTTTTTCAATTTCTACCCAATCGTTTTCGCCCGATATTGAAACTGGACCAATGCTGTCATCTTCATCTAAATGGTGTATACGCGCGTTTGTCGCTATCCAATTTAAGGTTTCATCGTCAGCAAATGGCATTCCATTATCAAAACAAAGGCGCTCAATACCATTGAGTCGTTCTAACATTAATCCGATGTCAGCCAGAAAAATATCTGCCCAAGATTGATGAGGCTCACCCAATTTTTGAAGCGATAAGATCGTTGCTCGTTGTAAATCTAACCAGAAGTGATTTGCCCCTTCCATAAAGGCAGCTTCAACACGTTCAAATAATTCCGCCCATTGTTGTTGTAGGATCAATCGATTAATATTTTGTTTAAGTTCAGCCCTTGGTGCTGGTAAGCGTGTTCTACCTCTCTGATCAACTGGCGGTAAGTCAATTATGGTATCCCATCTAAGTATTCGTAAAAATCGCCCTGCTGGTAAATACCCTTCTGGTTTTTCACGCAGGAAAGCAGCCATTTTGCGAGCTTGATCAAGAAGATCACGTTGAGAGCTAATTTTTACATCAGCAATTTTTATCGGCGATTCAACAGCTGATGCCGTTTCTGTTGTTGCCTGTTTTGCTGCTTCTTCAGTTGATGTATTTGCAGCTTGTTGCTTTAGGTTGTTATTAAAAAAATGAAAAAGTGCTGATAAATCTGGTGGTTCAACCGTTTGTTCTGGCGTTTCACCTACAAATAATTTTTTACAACTTTGATCTATTTCATTTAATGCAATAATAATACGACTTAAATGTTCTTCAGAAATTGGCTGCACTAAGGTAAGTTGGTCGATAAACCTAGCATTAGCTAACCATTCGATCGCATTTTTACGAATGTTATGTCGAGAGGGATAGATCGATGATCCGAATGTGTTAAGTAAGCCACCAAGTAGTTCTATCCCATCTGCATAGCCATCTGCACCGTCAACGTATAATCGAGCAAGACAATAATAAGTAGCAACACGGATGTCTTTACTACTTTGTTTTATCATGTTTTCGCTTTCAGTAACAATCATTGGGTAATCAATGCCTGAAAGCTTATTGATTTCATCTTTTATTTCTTGAAAAGTATCATAATAAGTTAAATCTTCACCCGAAGGTTTGTCTGGGCTGATTGGTTGTAACCAATCAGCCCATTTTTGATTTAGCTGTTCTTTTGCTGATTCACTGGCATCTTGTGTGCCAAAGATACGACTTAACAGTTGGCTAAACATAACAATTTTCCATTATTTGATTTTTATTAATCTCTATTCAAATACCGTTTGTGGTAAATTAAAGTTGCGTAATTTCAACAGTGTTAATGGTCCACCACCTAACTGTGTTCGTAGAATGAATCTTAATTTATTGTCATCAGGTGCCTTCCATACTATCTCATAACGTGATGAGTCTAATGGTTTAACTGACGCTGTTTCAAGAAGTCGTACCCAAGCCCAATCTCCATTAAAGTATTCATAAAGTTGTAAGCCAGTTTCATCACTGCTCCAGCTAAGTTGTGAATACGGTGAGTAACCATCACCAGGCCAGTTAAATCGTTGCCATGTTGGTGCTTGGTTAAAATATTCCAATTTTTGCTTGTTGATAACTAATTCTGTGCGAGCTATTTTGTCCCCACTTCGTGGCATTAAATCAAATGATAATCCGATATCGCCCGATGTAATCAATTCGGATGAAATATCATTAAATAAATTTAATGTTTCAAGAAACTCTGGTGAGAAGTTTAAACCTTGGGCATTGACAGTATTGACAATCCATCTTCCACCTTTTTTCTCTAGAACACCACTTAGTTCGTTAATAATGAAGTTATCAATAATTCCTGTGTCAGAACGTAGGAATCGAGCAAGCTCCGCTAAAGATGCTTCATTTTCACTATTTTTGAATGGATAGCGTCCTGCAAAGGATTTTTCCCATTGGTTCACAATGTAATTTTGCCAAACTTCATTGAAACTGTTTGTTGCAGGAGAAAGTACAACTTGCCACGATTGTTCAAGTGGTTGTTTAAACAAACTATAACCAAATCCAGCCCATTCATCTCCAAGGTTAGCTGCAATTAAGTTTCCGTAATCTCGTGTTTCTGTTAGGTCAACGGACGTGCCTTTAAAAACACTTTTAGCTAGCACTTGCATCATGGCTTGAGGATCAGGGCTATTTGTTACATTTTGTAATTTTAAGCGCACTTGTGTAACACGTGATAAATAACTCTGTAATGAAAGCCCACTGTTATTATCATTTTTAAGTAAATTAATTAAAGGGGCAAATGTAGCAGTTAAAGGTCCTGATCCTTCATTCTCTTTTAGCATGCTTCTTGATGATTTTTTACCCATAATTTCTTGCGCAGTACGCATTAAATTATCAGATATGCCATCTTTTGAGAACTCAGTTTCTGATTCATATTTGACAATATTAATCAAAGCGATGAGTGGGGAATGCCGGCTATCAGCAAGTAATGTTAATTGTTCAATAGAGTCTGAAATATTTTCAGTTTGTTGCCACTGTATAGTATTTAAAAAATATAACCAAGCTGCACCAAATTCATTAAAATAACGTTCAGTAAGTTCTTTTTTCAATACTTCAGGCGAAATTGCTCTTGTTAGGCTATTTTTACCACCTTCGCCTAATACCCAGTCAATTTGATCTCTACGTGTTTTAGCCGCATCTTCAATTTCATCTTTTATGGTGTTTTCCCATGCTTTTCGAGTGTAGATACCCGGCACTTCAACATCATTAAAGAAGAGTATATGACTGTCTATCCCAGGCAGTAATTCATATAAACTTAGATTTGAATACTGTTGACTAGCACGTTGAATTATTTCTTGGTACAGTCTATTAACCGCATTTTGAACACCTATTTTATTGATTAATACTCTTCGTGAATTTTTAACCAATAGTTTATCTTCGCTTAGCGTCCAGTCAGAATGCGTTTTAAGCATTTGTCCCCAAAAACGAACCAAATCAGGCATTAGTCGCTGCCAATCACCGTCGTTAACACCTTCAGGTGTTCGCCATCTTTGCGAAGCAAATTGGCTTAAATATTTGCCATCACTTTTATCTGATTGACTCATCATTAAATATGCTTTTAATACATCATATGCAGAATCAACAAGTTTAGCTCGCTCAGGGTTATCTGGTGGTAATTCAGTTAATAAAGTTAAATAATCTGTCAATAAATTATGAAATGGTGTAGCAATATTGCGTGAGTTAGTTGTTCTATAGCTAAGCAATAATTTATTTAACAGTGGATCATTATGATTTAATCCAAAACCATAAAATAACGGTACGCCATGTTGTTTGCGATACAGGAGCTGTTCAATGCGTTGTTGTAATTGATATTGTATCTGTAATCTTGCTGTATAATCTTGTTTAACAGAATTATCAGCTTGTGTAGCCAACTCAATACTTTCATTAATTAATGATGCATTTTTAACGTAGGATGTGATTAAGCCTGCGCCAAACATCAAAATAGCTCCGATAAGAGCACACCCAGAAACCATTCCCCATTGAAGACCAATACGTTTACCAGTTAGCTGCGTTGCATCATCACTGATTGACTCCCATGTTGGTGTCATTGTAAGGTAGTTATCAAAGAATTGTTCTTCTTCATCGGTTGGTAACTCTTGATGAGGTATGAAAAATAGTCCACGAATACGCGGAGAATATGGCAATGAGATCAATGCATTTAGGTAACGCCTAATATTTTCTATATCGCCTTTAACTAGCTTTTGACTTAGTTTAAGTAAGAATGTATATAAAACGTTTTCTTTTATTTGCTGTACTCCACGCTTACTGCATTCTTCCGATAGTTTATTGAGTGAGAATACCACTGATTCCATTGATTCTGGTGTTAAACTAGAGAAGAAAAGACCAACACTTTGTTCAGTTCTCCCTGCTTGTGACCATGTATTTTCTTGGGCAGCAACTAAGTAGAGAGGTGCAGACCATTTTAATAGTTTATCTCGCGATTGGAATTGTAATATTGCCTTCTCAATAATTAATTGTTGTTGTCGAGAGTTGACAAGATAATCTTTATTTACAACCCATATGATTGCATCTAACGGTTTACGAGAGAATGGTAACCAACGTGAGAAGTGTTTTCTTAATGCGATTGACCATGATGTATTAAGTTGTTCTTCAACATCACCGCCATAGATCATTAATGTTTTATCGTTTAGCTGCCATTTGTCTTGTTGTAAACGAGGAAATGCTGATTGAACATCAGATGATGTACCTAATACAAGGCATTTGCGAATTTTATAACGCCAAAATAAACCGCGTCGGTATTTACATTCTTTTTGAATTTCTGAAAATTCATTAAATGTTTTTATTTTTTTATGGCTAGTAGTTGTTTCTTTAGGATTAAGTGATTCACGTTTAACTCTATCTCTTACCCAGCCTATACGACTTCTTAAAATAAGGGAAGGAGCTATAATCAGACCCACTATAAATAACATGCCATATAGCCATATCTCAAATTTTCTTCCTAATGTCTTATAACCTAACTCGTCGCCAAAAAGGTATATACCCATGGCTAATGATGCGGCTCCTATCAGGATAATGAAAATTAATCCAAACTGCTTCCATTTACTTCTCATTACAACACCCTTTCCCGTTTACGCTAATGTCACTACCGAAAATAACCATTGATTTTGGTTTCTAGTAGCAATTAAATTATTCCGTTTAGTTTTATTTATCATTTCAGAACTCATTGCTAACGCTAGCCAATAAGATAACTCTGTTTGTTTACCTACAAACTTTTCTAGTCCATATAATTGCTCAGGCTCTACACTTTGATTAACTAGCTGTTTGTTGATTTCTGTTTCTTGTTTATTATCTAAATTAACAAACCAAAGATGACTTACTTGTTTTATTGCAGGTTGCATTTCAACCATTTGCTTAATTGCAATTGGCAATTCTTCATCAATCATCGGTCTTAAAATTTGAGCTTTAGCTTTCTTTATTTCTAAATCTTGATATTGGGCATTATTTACCAATAAAAAGGCAGCTAAAAACTCTGAGGCACTAGATTGAGTATTATTAATAATAATTAACTCAATCATTGGCTGTGGTGAATCTATCCATTCGGCAATTTTTTCAATATTAGGCACAGTGTCAATCATATAATTTAAATTATAATCATGTTTAATCCCTGAGTTACGATAAGCTCGAGCTATTTCTCTATCAATATTTTCATATGAGTCAATTGGCATATAGAGAGAAATATTGATATTTGCTTTACTCGGTAAGATCGATATAGCATCGCTCATTGAACAAAATATATTATCAAAAGCCGAGGTTAGTTCAGACTTGTCTTTAAATTTTAGCGATTTATTAATTTTGGAATGCAAATTTGAGCCATTCTCTAAAATAGAACTGGCAGTTATTTCATCCGGTATTACATAAGCGCTGTCAAGAACCAATAATGACTTCATTGCCCACTTTTGCCAATTTTGTTCAACTTTTTTTTGTTCATCTTGCCAAATATCATATTTTTCTTGTGCAAGCCCATATAGGTATAATCGAATACTAAAAGCTGAACCACCTATTAATGTCGGAAAAAATGCTACACCGACCCAATATGTCCACTGTGAGGCGTAACTATCATTTGGCCAAGCTTTTGCAAGAATAAAGCTTGAGATAATAGCTAAAGCAGTGATAAAAAGCCCCCATCTTCCGCGATTTAATTGCACTGGAGGTCTTACAATATTGGTAATATTAGGTTTAGGCCAAGACATAATATTATTCAATCTCCGCAGTAGTAATTGTGGCTATAACTTTACAGCCACACGCACACTCGCACTGATCCATCGCTATCCCTTTTCCATCTGAAAAGCTTTTTTCAGATGATTCCACAATTGGATTTACACCATGATATTTTATAGGGCAACTAACCAGATCACCAATTAAAGCAGCAGGCTTACCTTCTATAATCATAGTTGATGAAGCCGAAATTACCGATCCACCGTGTGTTGTTGGATCTCCTAATCGCACTATATTCTTACCCATTTTTTATTTCCTTTATTTATTCCTTAATTTTCAAATCTTCTTTTGTTTTTTTAGAAGTCTTTTGTTTACTGTTTTGAGTATCATCTGCTGGTTTTATTTTAGCTGTTTTAGCCTTTGTCGCTTTAGTTTTCGCTTTACCATTATCTGTTACCCATTCCAATACAATTCCTTCAGATTCGTTAAAATCAAGTAGTAAAGTTTGAACTTTGCTATTAGCAATGTTGCTTCTTTGTAAAAGTAAATTTGATACCACAGGTAAAATTTGCTGATTTAAAATACTGTCAATATTGCGAGCACCTGTGTCTGGTAATAAGCATGCTGAAACCAACGTATCGTAAAGTTTTTCGCCAACTTTAAACACGACTTTGTAGTGTTTTTGTAATCGGCTCGCAACTTTGTTTAATTTCATTTCGACTATTCGACGTAGCGCATCTTGACCTAACGGGGTGTAAATGACCGTTTGGAAACGAGCAAGTAACGCCGGTTGGAAGTGTTCACGAATAATAGGTCGTAATAATTCTTGTTGTGTTGCAGTGTCTGCATCTGGCATTTCTTCAAAAAGTGCCATAAGCTCATCACTTCCTAGGTTAGATGTCATTAATATTAATGTATTGCGGAAATCGATTTCTCGACCTTCACCATCTCGCATAAATCCACGATCAAACACTTGATAGAATAAGTTTAGTACATCACGATGTGCTTTTTCGACTTCATCTAATAGTACAACACTGTATGGTCTTTTACGGACAGCTTCAGTTAGTATCCCACCTTGTCCATATCCCACATATCCAGGAGGAGAACCTTTAAGTTGCGATACCGTATGCGCCTCTTGATATTCTGACATATTAATTGTCACTAATGATTGCTCACCACCAAATAGTGTGTCAGCAAGCGCTAACGCAGTTTCTGTTTTACCCACACCCGATGGACCAACTAATAAAAATACACCCATTGGGGCATCTTCAGAAGTAAGCCCTGTTTTTGCTGCACGAATACGCTTAGCAATTTCAAATAGCGCAGTATCTTGCCCAACAACCCGTTGACGTAAATCATCTTCAAGTGCTAATAAATGGCTTTGCTCATCTTTTAATAAGCTTTCTAAAGGTACGCCTGTCCAATCTGAAATAACTGAAGAAACAGTACGGCTATCAACATCAAGTGAAAGTAATGGATTATTACCTTGTAATTCATTTAATTGTTGTTGCTTTTCAGAAAGTTTCTTAAGAATTTTTGTATCTGTATCAGTAGTGATTTCTTTACGCAATTCAATTAATTCTTCAACTAACTCCTTCTCTTTTTCAAATTGAGCTTGTTGAGTAGCTAATTTTTTGTGCAATTCATTGAGCTGTAATTCAATTTCAGTTATACGCTCACTAGATAAATTTTCACCTAATGCTAAATCAGCTTCTATGGCTTCTTGTTCTATCCCAAGAGAATCTATTTTTGCTTCAAGTTGGACTATTGATTCAGGAATAGTATCAAGTCCCATTCTTACACGTGCCGATGCTGTATCCAGTAGATCTACCGCTTTATCCGGCAGTTGACGGCCACTAATGTAACGCCTTGATAATGAAACGGCAGTTTTGACTGCTTCATCTGAGATATGTACGCCATGATGTTTAGCATAACGCGATTTTAATCCACGCAACATAAGGCAGGCTTTTTCGTCATCAGGTTCATCAACTTTGACTATTTGGAAACGACGCTCCAATGCGGCATCTTTTTCAAAATATTGTTTATATTCTGACCATGTGGTCGCAGCTATAGTCCGTAACTCACCTCTAGCCAATGCTGGTTTTAATAAATTTGCAGCATCAGCACCACCAGCAGAATTGCCTGCACCAATAATGGTATGTGCTTCGTCAATAAATAATAGTATTGGTGTTGGTGATTGTTGAACAGCATCAATAACATTTTTTAATCTTTGCTCAAATTCACCTTTAACACCCGCACCAGCTTGTAATAGACCAAGATCAAGCGATAATATACTAACATTTGCAAGATTTTTAGGTATGTTACCTTCAGCAATACGAAGTGCTAAACCTTCAACTAAGGCTGTTTTACCAACACCCGGTTCTCCAACTAGTATTGGGTTATTTTTTCGGCGTCGAGATAAAATATCTATCATTTGTCTGATTTCATTATCACGACCAAAAACAGGATCGATTCTACCTGCTTTAGCTTTTTCTGTTACATTTTCAGTAAAGCGTTCAAGTGCTGCCTGAAGATGTTTTTGCAACGTAGCTTGTTTATCTGTGTCATTTTTAGAATCAGACGTTGATAATTTTTGTGCATTATTTGCTGAACTGCCTTCCGTTGTTGATTCAATATTCAAATTATCTGCTGTATCAATGTTAGCTTCTGAATAATAATTAGATTGATTAATTGGGTTTTCATCTGACAGTTCATCTAATTTGGAACGCATTTTTTTCAATGATACAGGCGATAAACTTAATAATTGCCAAGCATCTTGTGCTTTTAAGCAATGTGGCATTTCTTGCAATGCTTGTAATATATGGACTGAACGAATCGCTTCTTCATGATCTTCTAGCGATGCTTTTAACCATGCTGATTGTATTATAGCAATCAACGATGGCGATAAACTTGGTTTTGTATTAATGGTATGAGGCAATGCGTCTAGATAATTTAGTAATCCTGTCCAGACTTTATCCATATCAAATTGATAATGCCTTGCAATAATTGTAATATCACCTGAACCCTGTTCTAATAATTTTAATAACCAATGTTCAAGTGTAATTTCTGTATGTGCTCGTGTTTGGCATAAACCAGCCGCAGCTTCGAGTGATTTAGCACAATACGAATTTAGTCGTCTTAATAAAACAGAGGGATCAGCAATCATTACTACTATTCCTTTCTTTAATTCCATTATTTATTAGTTTAAAAATGCTGATCCAATTAAGACTAATTGGATCAGCGCGTTAATTAAAAATTAACCTCGGCTTTCTACCCAGCTATCTGAGTGGATGATGTTGCCATCTTTGTAAGTCCAAGTAATTTTTTCATAACGAAGTTCAACACGCTCTAAGTGATTGTATTGTTCTTTCGTTGGATCTTTGATGTTGTGCATTTCAGGTTTAACAGAAACAACTTTTACGCCATCCATTAAAGTATTGAAATATTCAACTTCTTGACCTGCATCGTTGATTTTGTACCATTTGATCTCAACTGATTTTAAGTTTTGACCAGTAGTAACAGCTTTGTAAAGGTATGGTGATGAAGCGTCAACTTCTTTAACAAATTCAAGTGCTTTATGAACACGAGTACCTGTTAATTTACCTGTATTACCATCTGTTGGGATGTATACTTTGTGATCAAACTCAACCACTTCTACACTACCTTCACGACCTACAACGGTTACAGAACCTTTAATTTCAGCACCGCCATCATCTTTTAAAAACATATATGCTGGAACAGCCATTGTTTATCTCCTTTTGTTGTTTTTGTTTCAAAAATTAGTTCTCTTTCATCAATATACAATTTGATGTTTGAGGAACTAAGTTTATTTCTACCCTTCGGTTTTTTGCACGATTCTCTGGAGTATCGTTACTTACCAAAGGTTTTTTTGCGCCATACCCTTGTATAGCGAAACAGGTATCAGGAATATCACTGGTTTTTAATATCCAGTCACGCACCGACATCGCTCGATTAAATGATAGTTGACTATTTTTGGCGTCATCTCCAATTGAGTCGGTATGTCCTGTAATTATGATTAACCAACCCGTTTCCGGATTAGCATTCATCTGTTTTTTTATTTCAATTAATGCATTGATTAAGAGCTTTTCTGAACCAGATTTTAAGCTTGATTGTCCACTTTCAAACAAGGCCATACTATCTAAACGAATTGGTGGAAGTGGATCTACTGTCACAATTTTAGGTTCAACAATGACGACTTCTCTTGGTTTTGCAACATAGTCGCTCATGGTCACATTGAGCGGTTCAGTTAATCGCAACCCTTTATAAAGCCCCAAACCTAAGCGAACTGGTTCACCCTTTGTATAATATTCATTTAGCATTGATTTATCTTCTTGTAAGGCCTCAAGTGCCTGACGTTTTGCATCATAATTATCCATTGGAATCAAGCGATAATGATGAATATCATTTTTTATTCGTTCGATAAGTTTTGCATTATTCCAAAATGATGCCCCTAGGCACCCCATAATAAATAGAGATGTGATAATCACTAAACCACAAATCATCGAGCTAATTGGTGAAAATGGGTAAGCAATAGGCATGAATTTCACTAATGCATCCGGAGGACTTACGTTGTCTTGTATGCTATGAGTATTAGGAAGCGATAATGTAGTCACACTTTCCCACAATTTTTGCATGACATTATTTTTTACTGTCGATTTATTAGTAGGATAAATTGCTACTCCCGATGGTATGCATTTAGCAATCGGTTGTTTGTCATTTACTAAAGTAGCTAATACTGTGCTTTCTAGCCAAGTTTCAGTTTCGTTTAAAAATGGGCGAATTCTTAATCGGCGTTCACGTTCATCAGTTGGGATTTTAATATCATTGACCCAATTATCTATTGGCGATAAATACTGATCAAGTAGATATAACTTTTGATTTAAAGATCGAAACCAATAAACTGGTAATGAGTTATATTCATCGTAGATTAAATCGTTAAGCCCGATATGCGTTGATACATATACCGGTAATTGATATTTTGCAATTCTACAGGTATCGACCCATGATTGGCGGAATGCCTGTAATTTAGCTATGAAAAACCCATGTTTATCTTCCACTTCTGGCGTAATTGCAAGAAATAGCCCTACTCGTCCTAACATGTCTGGCCATTTGGCAATTAATGAGTCATAAACTATAGGTAAATGCGAAAACTCGTCAACATAAATCCAAACGGCTTCTGAAGAAATAACTACATTAGATTCAGCTAAGGACAAATCTTCCGGGAAGAAATCTTTTGCCGCACTGCCTGAAACCAATAAAATTGGTAAACGGTAACGTTGCCTTGCTGGTAATAAGTCAAGCTTCTGAGTTAAAAACTGAATATTGGCTGTTGATGAGGCAAGTACTTTTCTGTAGCGTTGCATCTGCCAAAGAATTCCACCAGCAATAGCAAAAATTAAGCCAGTACCTATAATTTTCCAGCCAATTGCTACTGGTAAAAAAACAAACAATAGCAATAGGCTTAATATAACAGCATAGATAACCTGAATGCGCTTAGGATAATCGCTCATAATGCACCTTTAACCAACTAATTGTTTAACTAAATTATCTAGCTGATTATTAAATACAAAATAAAGGGCAAGAACCGAAATAACTGACAATACAGTACATGTTAATAACACTGTTTTTCTTCCCTTATATCGGTAAATTTTTGTTTGTTCGATAATTGGGTAAGATTGTTCTGGCTCGTACTCTCGTAAAGCTTCACGTAGTGCTATGATTAGGTGTTCTCGTTCCATTTGAGGTTTATCAAGATAGCATCCCTGAAAACCAAGTCCAAGAACTCTGTCAAAACAAGCTAATACAAGACCTTCTTTTTTATCCGCCTTTAAACGAGCTCGGATTTTTTCAAACAGATCATAACCTGCATTATGTGTGTTGAAAAAAATCACTTGCAGCGGAGAACCCAACCATTCATCATAGTCTTGGTTTTTCGGATTGTCTCGATGACAAAGTAATACAGTCTCATCTAATAAAGCACATAATGCATAACTGATATCGTCAATTACATCTTGGCTGTATTGTGCGTTATATAATTTTTCACGTACGCTTGTAACTTGCTGTTTACAAAGTTCGTATAATTTGTGTCCTGAAGGAATATCCGCTTTTGCTTTAAGTTGGACAACCACTAAGATTGAATCGCGTAATAATTCATCAATAACAATTGGTTTTGGTTCTATACTCATAATTTAATCCTATGTTCGCAAAACTGCGAATAGCTCCAATGAAATATCTTGCATTGCTCGAGGTACATAAAATTCACAACACCTTGTTTCTAACATATTTTTTGCCGCACTATGGGTCAAATCCAATGCAAAATATTGATTATCTAGACGCACAGGTATTGCTGCGGGTACATGGCTTAAGGCTTTAATTGGAATTCCAGATAGTGCTGAGTGGATGATTTGTTTTACATCATCTGGTGCACCGGCTTTACACAAGATTGGGAATCGAGATTGTAACTGATGTCCTGGCATGCTTGATCGAACAGAAAGATAGAAATCTGCATCTTCGACGATGCGTGAATCATTTAATCGTCCTGTCCATAGTGTATCTTTGTCATGAACTAGTTCAATCTTAATTACTCTTGATGGTAAACTTTCTTCAAGCAAATTGCGAATTAATCCAAATAGTGGTGGAAAAACTTCATTAAGCTTGTCATGTTTATAAGTCGGAATACCATCAACACTATTTAATAACGAAAATGTTAATAGTGCCCCTGTAAATGAAGTTAATACTTGATAAAGTCTTTCTGGATGTAAGGATGGATTATCACGTAAGAATTTAAGTTGAGGCTCAAATGTGTTTAATGCATTTAAGAGCCAAAATAACGAAACATCAGCAGTCGCAAATTCAGCTATTTGTTGATTACGCTCATGTCGCATTCCTGTTAGATGTAGGCGTTTTGCTTGCACTTGTACACATAAAAGTTCTAATTCTTTTATAAGTGTTCCACTTTGTGTGTAAAGGTTTACCATTGGGTGAAGATAATCAAGATCAAGGACAAATTTACCGTTAAGATCACGTTTTAAACGAGCTATAGGACACGTTAAATAATCATTGTGATTTTCAAAGTCAAATAAGAATTTCAATGCATAACGTTCAACTGCAATCGTTTCAACATTTTGCCCCAGTAAATCAGGTACTTCTACCCATTCTTGTCGATAACGTAATGGACGTTCAAGTCGCTGGTTATCTTGCAGACAGTTACCGCCATTGGATTGCAATAATGGAATAGCAATTAATACAGTTACTTCCTCAAGCTCAATAGGAATATCAGTATTTAATACTCTAGCTTCAGGTAATTTATCAGCGATATCAGTATTAACTACTACTCCATCAGGAAATCGAACACTTATTGACTCAGCTTGTAACCGATCAACTGTCAACGCATTTGTATCAATGGTTAAATGCTCAATTCCCCATGGGTTAGCAACCGACATAGCTGCTAACTTTTGTGAAGTAAATTGTTGCCACAAGCCTTGCTGTTGAAACTGCTGAGGCGTCAAAAAGACGCCTTCATTCCACAAAGGACGAAAAATTTTCATGTATCCTAAATACTCCTAGTTATTAGATATTAATCAAATCAGACTAAAATTTATGATTTAGCCTTAGGCATTTGTGACACCATTGATAAGTTAATATCCATCCCTTCCACTTGGAAATGAGGTACTAGGAATGTTTTAACACGGAAGAAACCTGGATTATCTTCAATATCTTCAACAATAACTTTCGCCTCTCTTAATGGATGTGCGGCTTGGACTTCATCACTTGGGTCAGTCATTTCAGTGACAAGGTTGCCAATCCATTTGTTTAGCTCAAGTTCTAACATTCGACGATCTTTTGTTGCACCAATATTTTCTCGTTGGATTACTTTTAAGTAATGTGCGATACGTGATAATAAGAAAATATATGGTAAACGAGAATTTATACGGCTATTTGATGACGCTTCTTTCGTGTCGTAAACAGCAGGTTTTTGAGCTGAGTTAGCAGAGAAGAAACAAGCATAATCCCTATTTTTATAGAATGAAAGTGGGATAAATCCTAAATTAGCAAATTCAAACTCACGTGTTTCAGGAATAAGTACCTCTGTTGGGATTTTGACTTGATTACCTGTTCCTAAATCGTAAAGGTGGATTGGTAGATCTTCAACAAGCCCACCAGCTTGTGGTCCACGAATTTGAACACACCAACCATTACGAACAAAACTTTGTGCCATGTTAGCTGCAAAAGCATAAGAAGCATTAGCCCATAAGTAACGGTTGTGCTCTACACCTTTAACATCTTCAATATAGTTAAAATTACGTACAGGAACAGTATCTGGACCATAAGGTAAGCGAGCAAGCACTCTTGGAAAAGTTAAGCCAACATAACGGGCGTCATCTGTTTCGCGGAAATTATTCCATTTAGTATATTCAGCACGATCAAAATAGTTACCTATATCTTTAATTGCAGCAACTTCTTCCATTGTTTCTTTACCAAAGAATTTTGGACCAACCGAACTTACAAACGGCATGTGCGCTGCAGCAGCAACTTTTGATACGTTTCTTAATAAAGAAATATCTTGAGGGCTACGATCAAATTCGTAATTCGAGATAGTTACTCCAATAGGCTCTCCACCTGGTGTGTCGTATTCCTGAGTATAAGTATGCCGATAAAAACCTGATTGGCTAATTTCTGGTGCATCTTCGAAGTCTTGACGCAGTTCTTCTTTTGATACATCCAATAATTCAATTTTAACATTACGGCGGAAATCAGTGCGATCAACTAAGAATTTCAATCCACGCCAAGTGGATTCAATTTCTTGGAATGTTTCATTATGCATGATTTCATCAAGCTGACGACTTATTTTTTGATCTATTTGACTAATATGGTAGTCTAATAAGTGTTTATCTAATTTTTCAACTTTATTTGATGAACCTTGTATTAATTGAAGCAAAATATTAATTGCCATGGTAACACGTTCATCTTGTGAAGATTCGAATAATACTTCGTTATCTTCATATCTATCAATTCCGCCCGCTTTTTTAATTGGGTTTAAATTTATTTTATCAAATAAAGATTGGTAAACACTGCTATTTTCTTCAACAACCGTTTTAGTAGCATTGTTTGTTTGATTTTGCACGTTCATTAATTTCTTCTCTTGCTTTTATCAAAACTTTATATTTTGTTTTGAAAATAATTACATTAATTTATTAAAAAAATATTTATTTATCACTTTCCGCTACGATTGATTCCAATTCTGCACGGAGTTCATCTGATAGTTGTTCGTCTTTAACGATTTTTTCTAATTCATAACGAAATGTAGCGTTATCTAATAAATTAGATTTTAAATCTCTTAATAAATTACGCATCGCAAGCAATGAACGTAGTTCTGGAACTTTTTTGGCAACTTGCTCGGGTGAAAAATCATTCATTGACTCAAACGCCAAATTTACAACAATTTCGCTACCATCATCCGCAATTTTGTTTGGAACAGTAATATTGGCTTCAGGTTTAAAATCATTTAATACAGCATCAAAATTATTTTTATTAATCGATACTTTTTGTTTATCTGAAAGTGATCGTTTGTCTTTACCTCGACCATAATCACCTACAGATAAAATTTTGAGAGGTAATTCAACTTTTTTTGTGGCTCCACCTGTGTGTAAATCAAGATTGATACTGACTCGAGCAGAAGGAACTTCGTTTTGATAACTACTAGACATAATTTCTCCTTTAATTTCCTTTTCCTTTAAAATAATGTTTAATTAGCAGGCTTAAGTGGAGAGTAAATTACACGATTTACGAATAAATTACAATCTCATCCTGCAATTTAAATGTATTTAATTTTTATAAAAACTCTTAAAAACTATCGCTAATCAAGTAATATTAAGGGTTTTTAAAATTTTTAGACTATGAAATAGTTGGTTAATTTTTAAACTAGTTTATTGCAAATAATCTTTTGATTGGTGCAATTTTGTCCTTATTGAGTTAGAATTAACAAATAATTTTCATTTTTCTATAATACCAGCTCTTATAAACTTTATTTTTTCTAATTAACTATTATTTTAATAGATAGGAATTATCTGCTATCTATTTTATTTTTTTATAAAATATTCTAATAACTTTGACTTTTTCATTTAATGATAATAATTCTCATTATTATTTTAATAAACTTTTGTATTATCATATAATGCAATAACGTTGTTATAAGATTGCATATGAAACAAGGAGTAGCTAATGAAGCTTATTTTTTTTAAAAGCCGAAAACCGGTATTAAAAGCCATATTGACCTCTTTAATTCTTTTGACTGCTCTTTTAGATTCTGCTTTAGCAATCGATAAAAAATTTAAAGTTGTTACAACCTTTACTATCATTCAAGATATCGCGCAGAATGTTGCTGGCAATGCTGCTACAGTCGAATCTATTACAAAAATAGGGGCTGAAATTCATGAGTACGATCCTACTCCTCAAGATATTACTAAAATGCTTTCCGCTGATTTAGTCTTGTGGAATGGGCTTAATTTAGAATTACGGTTTAAACGCTTTTTTGAAGATATTCAAGATGTACCTTCTGTTGTGGTAACTGAAGGTATTGAACCAATATCTATTCAAGAAGGCACTTATAAAGGTAATCCTAATCCACATGCTTGGATGTCGCCAACACTCGCTTTAATTTATATTGAAAATATCCGTGCAGCTTTGGTTAAATATGATCCTAAAAATGCCGGAGTTTATAATAAAAATGCCAGTGATTACATCGCAAAGATTAAAGCACTTGATACCCCTTTGCGAGAACGTTTAGCAAAAATTCCAGAAACTAAGCGCTGGTTAGTGACCAGTGAAGGGGCTTTTAGTTATTTAACAAGAGATTACAATTTGAAAGAAGCTTACCTATGGCCGATTAATGCCGAGCAACAAGGTACACCGAAGCAAGTTAAAAATCTAATTGATTTGGTTAGAGCTAATAATATACCTGTCGTTTTTAGTGAAAGCACAATTTCGGATAAACCAGCAAAACAGGTCAGTAAAGAAACTGGAGCAAACTATGGAGGGGTATTATATGTCGATTCATTATCAACTAAAGATGGTCCAGTCCCAACTTATATAGATCTATTGAAAGTTACCGTTGAAACAATTGCTAAAGGATTTGAAAAATAATGAATCGAATTTGCCTAAATGTTAATGATATAACCGTGACATATAATAATGGTCACACAGCAATACATGATGCAAGTTTCACTCTCAATGGAGGAACGATTTGTGCATTAGTTGGCGTAAATGGTAGTGGTAAATCAACATTGTTTAAGAGCATTATGGGCATGATACGACCAACTAGAGGAAAAGTGACTTTAAATGATATGTCTGTCAAAGAAGCACTAAAACAAAATGTTATAGCTTATGTTCCTCAAACAGAGGAAGTCGACTGGGACTTTCCTGTTTTAGTGTCTGATGTCGTCTTGATGGGGCGGTACGGTCATATGTCTTTTTTTCGTATTCCAAGTAAAGAAGATAAGAAGCAGGTAGATATTGCTCTTGAGCGTGTCAATATGTTGGATTTTAAATATCGCCAAATTGGAGAACTTTCCGGTGGACAAAAAAAACGTGTTTTTTTAGCTAGAGCTTTAGCTCAGCAAAGTAAAGTTTTATTATTAGATGAACCTTTTACCGGTGTTGATGTAAAAACAGAGAATGCCATAATAGATTTGTTAAAAGATCTTCGAAAAGATGCTCACCTTATTTTAGTTTCGACCCATAATTTGGGTAGTGTCCCTGAATTTTGCGATCAAGTGGTGTTAATTAATCAAACAGTTCTGGCCTTTGGTCCAACTAAAACAACTTTTACACCGCAAAATTTAATGACCACTTTTGGTGGTGCACTACGTTATCTTAGCTTGTCAGGAGAGAAATTGCATGATGATGAAGATCCTCGTAAAGTATCCATCTTAACCGACGATGAACGTGCTGCAATTTTTTATGGAGAAGGGAAAGATGATTCGCCTCATCGAGATTTGTTGGTTGACCATGTCAAAAACGAACCAAAAGGGCAATTATAAATGGAACTTTTATTTGAACCATTCACCTATAATTTTATGCTCAAAGCGATTTGGGTAAGTAGTATTGTTGGCGCTACTTGTGCTTTTTTATCTGCCTTTTTAATGTTAAAGGGTTGGTCACTAATGGGAGATGCACTGTCACATTCTGTTGTACCTGGCGTGGCGGGAGCTTATGCTCTAGGCTTACCCTACTCTGTTGGTGCCTTTTTTACTGGCTCACTGGCTGCTCTGTCAATTACAATAATACGTACAATGACTCGTTTAAAAGAAGATGCCATTATTGGTTTTATTTTTTCAACTTTTTTTGCTACCGGTTTATTGATTATTTCACTTAACCCAACTTCCGTTAATGTGCAAACCATTATTTTTGGTAATATTTTAGGTATTGACGATAGTGATATGTGGCAAGTGCAAATCATTATTTTGATTTCGTTGATATTACTACTGCTGTTTTGGAAAGATCTTTTAGTGGTGTTTTTCGATGAAACTCACGCACGCTCAATTGGCTTAAAACCATTGATGTTTAAAATCCTTTTTTTTACTATTTTAAGTGCTTGTACCGTTGCTGCATTACAGACCGTTGGTGCTATTTTGGTTATTGCCATGGTTGTAACTCCAGGTGCAACAGCTTATTTATTAACAAGTCGATTTTCTAGGCTATTGGTTATTTCGGTGATTATTGGTGCTACGACTAGCGCTATCGGCGCTTGGTTAAGTTACTTTCTAAATGGTGAAACAGGTGGTGTGATTGTTACATTACAAACACTAATTTTTATTGTGGTATTTTTGTTCGCACCGAAACAGGGGTTGATTTCAAACAAACTAAAAATCAGGCAAAGCAGATTAAATAAGAGAGCGAATTTATGACAGATTTATGGGAATATATTTATTATCCTTTCACGCTACCTTTTATTCAACGAGCCATATTAGCAGCATTAACAACCAGTATCGTTTGTGCACTTCTTTCTTGCTTTTTAGTATTAAAGGGTTGGTCATTAATGGGGGATGCGATTTCTCACGCAGTGTTGCCTGGCATTGTGATAGCTTATTTAATTGGTATTCCTATTATTTTGGGGGCATTTGCATCAGGCTTATTCTGTTCGGCCGCAACAGGCTATATCAAGGATAACTGTCGAATTAAAGAAGATACTGTAATGGGGATTGTTTTTTCGGGAATGTTCGCTTTTGGGTTAGTACTATTTTCGAAAGTCGATACTTCACTGCATTTAAATCATATCTTATTTGGTAGCGTGTTGGGTACTAGTTACGCTGAATTGAAACAAATTATTTTAATTGCAACTATAGTGTCGTTATTGGTAATTATTAAACGTCGTGATCTTATGCTTTATTGCTTCGATTCTATTCAAGCCAAAGTAGTAGGCCTACGAGTTAAATTATTGCATTATGGGTTACTAAGTGTTATAGCATTAACTATTGTTAGTTCTTTAAAAACAGCAGGAGTTATTTTAGTTATTGCAATGCTTATTGCGCCAGGCATAACAGCATTTTCATTAACTCGGCGTTTTGAAAGAATGTTACTTGTTGCGGTAATTGTTTCAGTATTTTCTTCGGTGATTGGTACGTTAATTAGTTTTTATTTTGATGCCTCAACCAGCGCTTGTATTGTCATATTACAGGCTGCTATTTTTTTGTTTGTGCAAATTTATCAATTTATTATTAGGAAAATGATACACCGTTAATCTCAATTGTTTGAAATGCAACATGCGTGTAAATCTTTTCAACGCGCATGTTACCCTAACTTTTATCCTGTAAATTGGAATAAAATTATTCATCATCCATATATTTACTGGCATCGGCATAGTTATCAAACCGTGAGAATTGCCCTTGGAATTTTAAACGAACCTTACCGATAGGACCGTTTCGTTGTTTGCCTAATATAATTTCGGCAATGCCTTTATGTTCAGACGCTTCATTATAAACTTCATCACGGTAGATAAACATAATCACATCGGCATCTTGTTCGATAGAACCTGACTCACGTAAATCCGAGTTTACAGGTCTTTTGTCGGCACGCTGTTCTAAACTACGATTGAGTTGTGATAATGCAACAACCGGAATTTGCAGCTCTTTTGCTAAAGCTTTAAGTGACCGAGAAATTTCAGCAATTTCTAAGTTTCGGTTTTCTGACATATTCGGCACGCGCATAAGCTGTAAATAATCAACCATGATCATACTTAATCCTTTATGCTCGCGATAAATGCGTCTTGCCCGTGAGCGCAGCTCCATTGGCGTTAAACCAGAAGAATCATCAATATAGATGTTTTTCTTTTCGAGCAATAATCCCATAGTACTTGAAATTCTTGCCCAATCATCGTCTTGAAGTTGTCCAGTTCGAATGCGTGTTTGATCAACTCTAGATAATGAGGCAAGCATACGCATCATTATCTGTTCTGAAGGCATTTCTAGACTAAATATTAATACCGGCTTTTCCTGTTCTAGCGCAGCATTTTCACACAAATTCATAGCAAAGGTGGTTTTCCCCATTGAAGGTCTTGCGGCAATAATAATTAAGTCTGAACGCTGTAATCCTGCGGTTTTTTTATCCAAATCAATATATCCAGTAGAAACCCCCGTTACGCCATCGTGTGGGCGTTGGAATAGCTCTTCAATTTTAGCTACTGTTGACTCTAATACTTCGGTGATACTTTTTGGTCCTTCACCCTGTTTAGTTCGGCTTTCAGCAATTTGAAAAATTTTACTTTCTGCCAGATCCAATATTTCACTGCTATCACGCCCTTCTGTAGCATAACAGTTGTCAGCAATTTCGTTTGAAGCGCTAATTAGTTCACGCAAAATTGCTTGTTGACGGATGATATCACCATATGCCACCACATTAATTGCACTTGGTGTATTTTTAGAAAGCTCAGCTAAATAAGCAAACCCGCCAACATCACTTAGTAAATCTTTACTTTCTAAGCTTTCTGATAAGGTAATTAAATCAATTGGCGTACCTTTGCTAACTAACGTATGCATTTCTGAAAAAATTAGTTGATGATGACGCGAATAAAAATCACGTTCTGTTATCATTTCGGAAACCGCATCCCAACGTTGATTATCAAGCATTAGGCTTCCTAGCACAGCTTGCTCTGCCTCAATTGAATGTGGAGGCATTTTGATATTATGCAACTTTGAGCTTTTCGACTCTTCATTTCTTGAGTTTCTACTTGAACTTGTTTCGCCAGTATTCATACATTCATCTTTTTAATTCATCTTTAAGCAATGTGCTTATGTTAAAAATAATGGTCCTAATACAAGATTAGGGATTTGATACTCTTTTGGATATTCTACTTGAACTAAATACAACCCTTCTGGTTTAGCTGTCGCCGCGGCTTGAGTTCTATTCCTTACTTGTAAAAGCTCAGCAATCCATTCAGGCGGTTTATTACCAGTGCCAACTTCAAGCAAACTTCCCACAATATTACGTACCATGTGGTGTACAAAGGCATTCGCTTTGATATCAACAATAATATATTCACCCTGCCTTATCACTTCAATATGATGTATATTACGCCAAGGAGTTCGTGATTGACATTGTGCAGCTCTAAACGATGAAAAATCATTTTCACCTAATAGATATTGTGCTGCTTGGTGCATTAATATTTCATTTAAAGGCAAATAATAATGCGATACCCCTTTAGCTAAAATGGCTGGACGATAACGATGATTATAGATCACATATCGATAACGACGAGCTGTCGCACTAAACCTCGCATGAAAACTATCATCAACTATTTGTGACCAACGCACCGCAATATTATCCGGTAAATGAGAATTCACTCCCATTGTCCAAGCACTCGGTGAACGTGTTGATTGGGTTTCAAAATGGATAACTTGCCCTGTTGCATGCACGCCAGCATCGGTTCGACCAGCACAAAATACGTTTATTGTTGAATTAGCAATTATCGATAGTGCGGATTCTAACCTTTCTTGAACAGAATCAACAGATTGTTGTCGCTGCCAGCCAAAGTAATCGCTGCCATCATATTCAATGCCAAGAGCAATCTTATAGGTAGTCATGAATGAGAATCTCTAGTGTCTCAATTAACATTAATGCACCTAAATAACGAATATTATCAGCAACTGACCAAAATTGAATTTGTTCATAATGACCGTAACTGTGTCTCAAATTAGCCAATTTAATAGTTAGCTGACCTTCAGACTCTATACTAACTTCGGTCACTGGAGTTGGCAGATTATCGCTTTGCACTTCAACCCCAAACTCGCTAAAACGTGTCATATCTAACTCAATCGGTAAGCTACTTGATACATTAATAGCTTGTGACACCCCATAAAACACAGGCACAATCACTGATTCAATAGAGACAGGAAGTTCATAATTACTTAATATTTTACGAATTTGATTAACTTGTGACTTTTCACCTAATATTGAATCATCATGTTCGTGCGATACGGGTAATAAGTTAAATGCTAATTGCTTGTCAAATAACTGATTATCAACTGGCATGCCATTTAATAAGCGAGCGCTCTGCCCAGCCAATTCATCAACACCTTGCTTACCATACAATGAGGCAGGAATAAAACTGGTGGCATGCAAATTGGTTAATAACTCAATATCAGTTAACGACGCAACACAACGCAACAATTGGCACACAGTGGCACTAGCTACCGCTATAATGTTTTCATTACGGTATTCAGTTAATACGCTATTATTAACTTTAGGTACTACTAATGGTATATGCTCTTGCTGAGCAAAATAGCCACTAGAATCAATCACTACACAGCCTGATTCTGCCGCAATTTGTGCATATTTTTCACTTGTTTCAGAACTAGCAACAAAAAAGGCAAAATGGCACTGACTCCAGTCCATTTGTGCACTATCAGTAACAGTTAAATTTTTACCAGCAAAGCGAACAACTTCACCAGCACTATTGTCACTGCCGACCAAATAGAGATTTTCAATTTTTAGATTATTGTCTTGTAAACTACGTTTTTGTAGCAATTCAACTAGCGCAGAACCTACTTGTCCTGTCGCCCCAACAACAGCAATATTCCATACAGACATATTTAGAACCTAAATAAAAAAATTTAATGCTGATTATATCACTATATTGTCAAAGATAGCGTAAAAAAGCTGTTTCACTATTTTGGAATATAGATCGATAAAATGAATTTTGGTCAATTACAAATTATGTAATCGTCGTTAAAGTAATAAGCCAAATTAATTGAACTATTTTTGTCATCATGGTAAAAACAACGTTATCCACTATTGCTAAAAAAGCTAATTTATCAATTGCTTCTGTTTCAAGAGTATTAAATACACCCAATTTAACTTCACCACAGACTCAATCAAAAGTTTATCAAGCTATACAAGAGTTACATGTTGATACTTTCAATAATTTTAAACCATATCAAGCTGGACCTGAAACTAAGAAAATTTTAATTATTGATAATCAGCTTTTTTCAAAAAGTTTAATTAACTTAGGTTTAGAACAAGCTTTGAAAAAAGAAGAATATGTCTTTTTTTATTTACGTTTTCCTTATTCTGATAACCATGATATTCATTATTTAATTCGATATGTGACCCAAAATATCTTTGACGGTATTGTGATAATTAATGACGCCCCTTATTTAGAAATACTCAGATATTATAAAAACACATTACCTCCTATAATTTTAGTTAATCATTATTCAATTGATTTTACGTGTATTTATTTTGATCACCTAATGATTGCTTATCAGTTAACTCAATATCTAGTTTGTAATTCACATTCAAAGATCGCTGTTTTATTAAATGATCATGATAAAATTAGTTCAAGTTTGTTTTTAGAAGGCTATAAACAAGCTTTGTTACGAGCAAACATCATTGTTGATCCTAACTACATCATTGAAAATTGTTTTAGCTTTGATCATGGTCGAACTGCAACTAAAAGATTATTTAAGAGCAACAAACCGCCTTCTGCCATTATTTGCGCTGATAATATCAGTTTAAATTACTTAGATGAAAACTATTATAATCAACAAAATTTTTATTCGTCTTATAGCGCAGTGTTGGGCGTTTTGCATCAAGCAAATGAAATCCTATCTAATACAGACAATCCATTGACTTTAACTTATATTAGCCATTCAAAAGATCGACATTATAATGAATTAGATAAATTGAGCAGAATCTATAAGCCTTTATATAAAATGGGGCAAAAAGCAGCAATATTAATTAATGAGATAATTCAAAAAAACGATCCATTAATAAAAAATAATTATCTTATTGAAGCTGAACCAATTTTCTATTAAATAGAATATAGCTAATAGAAAATAATGCTCGCTCCAATAATTATTACTATATTTTAAACTTAAATTTGTTTAAACCACCGTTGAAACTAGGCGTTTAGGTGATAATTGGTCACCCACTAGTATACCTGCACCAATAAACTGATCCCCTTGATATATTCTGACTAGGGTTTCAGTTGGCATGGTATTTTCAAGCGTTATAGTTCGTCCTAATAAAATATTTTTACCTTGTTGTTCGGTAAGTATAACTTTAGAGTATTCATTTAATGGGCTATCACAAGGTAATAATACTTTATCCCGTTCAAGCATCACTTGTAATGCATTTAAAGTGATCATATTTTCTATTGGATAATTAGAAACTTGCAAACGTCTTAAATAAATCACATGTGCACCACAACCCAGCAACTCGCCTAAATCATCAATAATAGTTCGAATGTAGGTTCCTTTAGAGCAGTGTATTTCTAACGTTAATTCACTATTATTGGCGTTAAAATCAATAAATCGATTTTCGTAAATGGTAATAGGTCTTGCTTCACGTTCAATAACAATACCTTGGCGAGCATATTCGTAAAGTGGTTTTCCTTGATATTTTAGTGCCGAAAACATGGTTGGCACTTGTAAAATATCACCGCAAAAATGTGTTAAAGCTTGTCTGATTTGTGATTCAGTCACTTTAACGGGTTTGGTACATATAATTTGCCCATCGGCATCAGATGTATCGGTTCGTTCACCAAGTTTGGCAATCACACGGTAACGTTTATCCGAATCCAATAAATACTGCGAGAATTTGGTCGCCTCGCCAAAACAGATAGGGAGCATCCCAGTAGCTAATGGATCAAGTGCGCCTGTGTGCCCTACTTTTTTAGCATTAAATAACCATTTCACTTTTTGCAATGCATCGTTGGATGTCATGCCTTGCGGTTTGTCTAGTAACAAAACGCCGTTAATGTCACGGCGAATTTTTTTTATATTCATCATCTTTTTATACTGAAAAACATAGCGTTCTGAAGCTTTTTGACAAAATCAGGGCTATTTTTAATCTTAATCTTTATGACGTTCGTTATCTTGTTTGATAACATCTGCTACCAAATTAGACATTTGCATACCTTTAATTAGCGATTCATCATAAAAGAATTTGATTTCGGGAATGATTCGTAAACGCATCGCTTTACCAATTAAAGTTCTAATATAACCTTTAGCATCATTAAGTACTGCTAAACCTTGTTCAATCACTTGTGGATCATCATCATTTAAAAAAGTGACAAACACTTTGGCATACGAAAGATCGCGCGAGATATCAACACCCGAAACTGTGACCATACCGAGCCGAGGATCTTTAATTTCACGTTGTAAGATAATTGCAATTTCTTTTTGCAATTCATGTCCAACTCTAGATGAACGATTAAATGCTTTTGCCATATCTATGTTCCTTAAAATATGAATAAGCAAGGGTTAAACCTTGCTTATAAACTTATTACATGAAATTCGTAATGGCTAAATTGTACGTTTGATTTCGATAGTTTCAAATACTTCAATTGCATCCCCAACACGAACATCATTGTAGTTACGCACACCAATACCACACTCCATACCGTTACGAACTTCGTTAACATCATCTTTAAAGCGACGTAATGATTCAAGTTCGCCTTCATAGATAACCACATTATCACGTAGAACACGAATTGGGTTATGACGTTTAACCACACCTTCAGTAACCATACAACCAGCAATTGCGCCAAATTTAGGTGATTTAAAGACATCACGTACTTCAGCAAGACCAATTATTTCTTGTTTGTATTCTGGTGCCAGCATACCACTCATAGCTTGTTTAACTTCATCAATTAAGTCATAAATAACAGAATAATAACGAAGATCAAGGTTCTCTGTTTCAACTACTTTGCGGGCCGAAGCATCAGCACGTACGTTAAAACCTAAAATAATGGCATTTGATGCTGCCGCAAGCGATGCATCAGTTTCGGTAATGCCGCCTACTCCTGAACCAATAATTTTAACCTTAACTTCATCAGTTGACAGTTTAAATAATGAGTCAGAAATCGCTTCAACTGAACCTTGAACATCTGCTTTTAAGACAATATTAAGTTCAGAAACGTCACCTTCTGTCATATTAGTAAACATGTTTTCAAGTTTCGCTTTTTGTTGACGAGCTAGTTTTACATCACGGAATTTACCTTGGCGATAAAGGGCAACCTCGCGTGCTTTCTTCTCATCACGCACAACAGTGGCTTCGTCACCTGCTGATGGCACACCAGACAAACCGAGGATTTCAACCGGTATTGATGGTCCCGCTTCTGTCACTTCTTTTCCAAGTTCATTACGCATTGCCCGAATTCGACCATATTCAAATCCACAAAGAACGATGTCACCTTTACGTAACGTACCTGATTGCACTAACACTGTCGCAACTGAGCCACGTCCTTTATCAAGGAATGATTCAATAACCACACCACTTGCCATTCCAGTTTCGTATGCGGTAAGTTCAAGCACTTCTGCTTGTAATAAAATTGCTTCAAGTAGTTGATCAATACCCGTTCCCGATTTTGCTGAAACATGAACAAACTGCGTATCGCCCCCCCAATCTTCTGACATCACGCCATATTGAGCAAGTTCGCCTTTAACGCGCTCTGGATCTGCTTCTGGTTTGTCAATTTTATTTACCGCAACTACCATCGGCACATTTGCCGCTTTAGCATGTTGAATCGCTTCAATGGTTTGTGGCATCACACCATCATCAGCGGCGACAACAAGGACTACAATGTCCGTTGCTTTAGCACCACGAGCACGCATTGAGGTAAATGCCGCATGCCCCGGAGTATCTAAAAAGGTAATTTCACCACTTGCCGTTTTAACATGATAAGCACCAATGTGCTGAGTAATACCGCCTGCTTCGCCTGAAGCTACTTTTGCTTTACGAATATAGTCAAGCAATGAGGTTTTACCATGGTCTACGTGCCCCATAATAGTAACTACAGGCGCACGAGAGACTTTTTCAGCCCCAGTATCACGATCACTCATCAGTGATTCTTCTAGTTCATTTTCACGACGAAGTACCACTTTATGCCCCATTTCTTCGGCAACAAGTTGTGCTGTTTCCTGATCGATAACTTGGTTGATCGTTGCCATCGCCCCCATCTTCATCATGGTTTTGATTACTTCTGATCCTTTTACAGCCATTTTATTTGCTAATTCGGCAACAGTAATAGTTTCGCCAATAACAACATCACGGTTAACTGCTTGAGCTGGTTTGTTAAAGCCCTGCTGCAACGCACTTTTTCCTTTCTTTTTATGATTACCACGGGTTGCCGCACGCGCTTCTTCCCGTTCTGCTTTTCCTTCAGATAGCTTACTGTTTTTTTTCTGTTTGGTTTGTTTGGCATTGCGACCACGACCGCGCGCACCTTCAACTTCACGATCAGTATCATCTTCTGCAGCTCTGGCATATTTCGATGTTGTAACATGATAATCATCATCATCATTGTTATTATCGATTTCAACTGCATCACTGTATTTTTCAGCTAATTTACGCGCCTCTTCGGCCATACGTTTAGCCTCTTCTTCAAGTTTACGACGATTTTCTTCTTCGGCTTTACGTTTAATTTCATTAGCTTCTGCTTCTAAGCGTGCTTTCTCTTCTTGCGCTTTTTTCACTTTTGGATCTGTCTTTTGCTCCTGAACCGCTTTAACGGCTTGTTTAGCTTTATCTTCTTGGGCTCTTTTTTTTGCCTCATCTTCACGCTTTTTGGCTTCCTGAGCGGCTAATTTCTCTTTTTCTTCTGCCTCTTGGCGTGCTTTCAATTCAGCTTCTTGTTTCGCTTTTTGTTCAGCTTCTAAACGTGCTTTTTCAAGTTCAGCAGGATCTTGTTTAACAATAGTCCGTTTTTTTCGGACTTCAACTTTAATCTCTTTACTTTTGCCACCCCCGCTTGACACATTCAATGTTGAGTGCGTTTTGCGTTGTAATGTTAATTTTGTCGGGCCTTGCTGAGGATTTAAATGCGCAAGCAAAGCTTCTTTCTCCTTTTGAGTAACAGTATCAGATGCGGTTTTCTTAATACCAGCATCGGCAAACTGTTGCAAAAGTGTTTGCACTGGAGTGTTGATTTCTTGAGCCAGTGTTTCTATTGATACTTTGGTCATGTATTGCTTTCCCTCAATTATTCATTTGCAAACCAACAAATATTACGTGCAGCCATAATAAAATCGCCAGCTTGTTTACTTGTTAAACTGTCTATCCCCACTAGATCATCAGTACCTTGTTCAGCTAAATCTTCCAAAGTAATTACATCATGTTGTGCTAATTGATAGGCTAACTCTTGTGTCATTCCTGGTAGATTTAATAAATCTTGGGCTGGTCGTTTATCGCCACTATTTGCTAATGCTATTGTTGTTAACGCATCTTTAGCTCGATTTCTTAACGCTTCAACCAAATCTTCATCAAGATCTTCAATTTCAAGCAACTCATCAACAGGCACATAAGCAAGCTCTTCTAAAGAAGTAAAGCCTTCTTCAACCAATAACTTTGCTAATTCCTCATCAATATCAAGATGCTTCATTAGATTATTGATTGCAGCAAAAGACTCTGCATGATGTTTTTCTTGCAAGTCTTCGGTGCTCATAACATTTAAAGTCCAACCTGTAAGCTGAGATGCTAAACGGATATTTTGTCCATTTCTACCAATCGCTTGCGGTAAGGTTTCAGCATTAACCGCTACATCCATGGTATGTTTGTCTTCATCAACAACAATGGAAACAACATCTGCTGGCGCCATGGCATTAATAACGTATTGTGCTGGGTTATCGTCCCATAAAACTATATCGATGCGCTCGCCACCAAACTCATTGGATACGGCTTGAACACGTGCACCACGCATTCCCACACAAGCACCAACGGGATCAATACGGCGGTCATTACTGCTTACCGCAATTTTAGCACGCGAACCAGGATCGCGAGCTACACCCTTAATGTCAATCGTCTCTTCGCCAATTTCAGGCACTTCAATACGAAATAGCTCTTCCATCATTTCAGGGTTTGAACGACTGAGGCAAAGTTGCGCAGGTTTATTATCTTGTTCAATAAGATATAAAATGCCTCGAACACGATCACCGATGCGAAAGTTTTCACGTGGTAACATATCATGGCGTGACATCATTGCATCAGCATTATTGCCTAAATCAAGAATCACACTATCACGATTCGTTTTTTTGACGATTCCTGTCACAATATCGCCGAGACGATTTCTAAACATGTCAATCACCATGGCACGCTCCGCTTCGCGGACTTTTTGCACGATCACTTGTTTTGCGGTTTGCGTAGTAATACGATCAAAGGCAACAGATTCAATTTGTTCTTGAACATAATCACCAATTTTTACGTTTGAATCTTCGTATTGTGCAGCATCTATTGTCATTTCTTTGGTTGGTTGGGTTACTTCATTAACAACTAACCAACGTCGGAACGTATCGTAATCACCTGTTTTATGGTCTATTTTTACGATAACGTCAATATCAACAGCGTGTTTCTTTTTAGTGGCCGTTGCTAATGCCGTTTCTAGTGCTTCGAAAATTTTGTCGCGCGTAAGCGCTTTTTCGTTTGATACAGCTTCAACAACAGCTAAAATTTCTTTATTCATCCTTTTACATCCGTACTCTATTTAAGGTTAAAATTAGGTACAATATTTGCTTTTTGTACATTACTAAAAGCAAACACTTCATCATTATCATCGACAGTTAATGTAACCATTTCACCGTCGATAGACTTAATTCGTCCTTTCCATTTTCGACGGTTAGCAACAGGAATACGTAGACTCACTGTGACTTCTTCGCCGATAAAACGCTGGTAATGTTCAAGCGTAAATAACGGCCTGTCCATTCCTGGCGATGAAACTTCAAGATTGTAAGCATCTTTGATAGGGTCTTCAACATCAAGAACTGCACTGATTTGTCGGCTAACATCAGCACAATCATCAACCGTTATACCATTTTCACTATCGATATAGACTCGTAGTATAGGGTAACGACCACGACTATATTCAACCCCGACTAATTCAAAACCAAGTGCATTAACTGGTTCTTGGATAATGCCGGTTAATTGTTGTTCTATATTAGCCAAACAAACCTCCACTGCAGAAAATAAAAAAGGGCATAAAGCCCAACATTTTTTAAACTTACGTTTAAATGATAACACGAAAAAAAACCTCGACATGCGAGGCTTACATTTAAATACTAACTATAATGAAGCCACTTGTTTCGAACTTTCATAAATAAAAAAGGGTAGATTGGTTTATGAATGAAAATTTAAGTGGTTGCGGGGGCTGGATTTGAACCAACGACCTTCGGGTTATGAGCCCGACGAGCTACCAAGCTGCTCCACCCCGCGATAGATGAATGAGAATTATACGGCATTTTAAATAAAATGCAACCGCAAATCACACTGGTTTTATAAGTAAACTTAAAGTTATTAAAAATATGTTACACATCAATTTTAATATACATACCACTTAACTTAAGCATAACTGTTTAACTCATATTGGCACAATAATTTCATTTTCAAGTCTATTATTGTGCCCACTATTTAGTACTATAAAGTAATATAAATTACTTGCTAGTTGCCTGTTTCATTGATTGAACAAATTTGGCTAATTGGCTAAGCATTTGTTCGGGATTGTCGAGGTTTTTCTCAATAATTTTTACTGTTGCCGATCCGCTAATTGCCCCAACTGCACCGGATTTAATCGCTTCGCTAACTTGAGTTGGTTCTGAAATACCAAACCCTTGTAACGCAGGTGGAGCGCCAAACTCAATTAATTTCTTTATCAGATGGGTAAGCGGTTTGTTAGCTCGATTTTCAGCACCAGTAACACCTGCTCGTGATACCAAATAAGTATAACCTTTACCTTGCTTAGCAATACTTTGAATGACTTTATCATCAGCATTAGGTGGGCAAATAAAAATTGGCGCTATATTGTATTTTTTTGCGGCCACTGTAAATTCTTGTGCATATTGAGCTGGCAAATCAGCAATCAATACTGAATCAACTCCCGCTTTGGCACACTTGGCATAAAATTCGTCGATACCATTTTTGAAAACTAAATTAGCATAAATAAGTAATCCTATTGGAATATTGGTGTATTGTGCTCTGACATTGGTTAAAATTTCAAAACACTTTTCAACTGTTATTCCTGCTTTAAATGCCCGAATATTGGCATTTTGAATAGTTGGACCATCGGCCATCGGATCTGAAAATGGGATCCCAAGCTCTAGTGCATCAGCGCCAGATTCAATTAAAGTTTGAATGATTTTAAATGACAGTTCTGGCGTTGGGTCACCGACTGGAACAAAAGGAACAAAAGCGCCTCGTTTTTCGGCTGTTAATGTTGCAAACAGTTTTTGATAACGGCTCATTCGATTTCTCCTTTTGCTTTTAAAATATCATAAACGGTAAAGATATCTTTATCGCCACGCCCTGACAGGTTAACTATTAGTAGCTGTTCTTTAGTTGGATTTTCTTTTATCATTTTCATAGCATAAGCTAATGCATGCGATGATTCTAACGCAGGAATAATACCTTCATGTCGTGATAACGCTTTAAATGCATCAAGCGCTTCATCATCAGTAATTGACACATAATCAGCTCGACCAATACTATCTAAATACGCATGCTGTGGACCAACTGATGGAAAATCTAACCCTGCCGATATTGAATAAGATTCTTCAATTTGTCCTTCTTCCGTTTGCATCATCGGCGATTTCATACCGAAATAGATGCCAAGCTTACCATGTTTTAGCGAAGCTCCATGTTTGCCACTTTCAATCCCATGACCTCCTGGCTCTACACCAATTAATTTGACGGATTTATCATCAATAAAATTAGCAAACATACCAATTGCGTTTGAACCACCACCAACACATGCAATTACTGCATCAGGCAAACGTCCTTCTTTTTCAAGGATTTGTTGTTTAGCTTCACGGCTGATCATCTGTTGAAATTCACGTACAATTGTTGGAAAAGGATGCGGACCAGCTGCAGTACCTAACATATAATGCGCTTTCTCATAACTGCCAGACCAATCGCGTAATGCCTCGTTACACGCATCTTTTAATGTTGCTGAACCCGTTTCAACTGGGATGACTGTTGCGCCCATCAGTCGCATTCTAAATACGTTAGGTGCTTGGCGTTTAACATCTTTGGCGCCCATGTAAATTCGGCATTTTAAGCCAAGTAGTGCGCAGGCTAAAGCTGAAGCAACTCCATGTTGCCCTGCACCTGTTTCGGCTATAATTTCAGTTTTACCCATTCTTTTAGCAAGCAATGCTTGTCCTAAAACTTGGTTAGTTTTGTGCGCACCACCATGCACTAAATCTTCTCGTTTTAAGTAAAGCTTGGTTTTGGTGCCTGCCGTTAGATTTTTACATAAAGTTAATGCTGTTGGTCTACCAGCATAGTTAACTAATAAGTCGTTAAACTCTTTCTGAAAGTTTGGATCGTTGACTGCAGAGATAAAAGCATCTTCAAGTTGTTCAAGCACTGGCATTAATATTTGAGGAACATATTGCCCACCAAATTCGCCAAAGTAAGGATTTAACTTAGACATAACTATTCCTTTTTTTTAAATAAAAATTAAATTTGTTCAAATACAGCTTGGATTTTTTGTTTATCTTTAATTCCTGGGGATATTTCAACACCAGAGTTTAGATCAACACCTATCACTCCTGTTGCTAAAGCTGACTTTATATTTTTTGAGTTAATTCCCCCAGCTAAAATGACATTATTTAAATTGTGATTAGAGAGCATTGTCCAATCAAAACATTTACCTGTACCACCACCGCCGTTATCAAACAGATAACGTGAGATTAAGGGATTATTATGTTTAGGGATGGTGCTACCAATACTTAATGCTTTCCAAATTTGGCAAGTTCTGGGTAATTCTTGTCGCAACGTTTCGATATAGTTTTCATCTTCATTTCCATGAAGTTGGACAGCATACAAGGATAACTGTTTTGTTATTTGAACTACTGTTTCGATCTCTTCATTTCGAAATACACCAACCCAATTAAGTGGTGCTGCAGCAATAACTGTTCGAGCCCTAATTGGCTGTATATAACGCGCTGAATTTGTAACAAAAATCAAACCACCATAGACTGCACCAGCTTGATAAGCACTAACAGCATCTTCGGTTCGAGTTAAGCCACAGACTTTATTTTCGCCTAACATCACCTTACGAATTGCCAAAGTTAAATTTGGTTCAGACATTAACGCACTGCCAATTAAGAATCCATCTGCAAAACAACTGAGTTCTTTAACCTGATTGTGAGTATAAATACCTGATTCACTAATAATAATGCGATCGTTAGGAATTGATTTGGCTAAGACTTTTACCCGATTTAGATCAACCGTTAGATCCCTTAAGTTACGATTATTAATACCGATTACTTTCGCCCCCAGTTGGATGGCTCTTTCAACTTCGTTTTCAGTACTAGCTTCTGTCAATATACCCATATTGAGCTTATGAGCAATGTTACTTAGATGACGATATTCATCATCCGTTAATACAGATAGCATTAATAGTACTGCGTCTGCTTGATAATAACGCGCTAAATAGATCTGATATTCATCAATAATAAAGTCCTTACAAAGTACTGGTTGTGTGACTTGATTACGAACTGTAGGTAAAAATTCAAAGCTACCTTGAAAATATTTTTCATCAGTTAATACTGAAACTACTGAAGCATAATCTTTATAAACTTTAGCAATAGAGGCTGGATCAAAATCATCCCGAATCAATCCTTTTGATGGCGACGCTTTTTTACACTCTAAAATAAAAACCGTTTTAGGTTGATTTAACGCTTGATAAAAATTGCGATCACTAGGGAATATCGCTGATTTAAAGGTATTAATTGGCTTTACTGCTAACTGCTCAGTTAACCATGTTTGTTTATCTTCAATGATTTTTTTCAATACTGTTGCCATTTCAACATTTTTTTCTAATGCTGCAATTGCCATATTATTCTCCACTTATTATCTTGCTGCTAGTTGTTGTAATAATGCATAAGGTTTACCACTTTGCATCATTTCAATTGCCCGTTGTGCATTTTGTTTTAAATTTGACTCGCCAAATAAGCTCATTAACATCGCAACATTAGCGGCAATTGCTGATTGGTGTGCTGGTTTTCCGTAACCTTGTAAAATGGCAATTAACATATCACGATTCTGCTCAGGTGTACCCCCTTCAATATCTTTTAAGGTAAATGTTGGCAAGCCAAAATCGTCAGGTTTAAGCGTAAAATAACGAATTTCACCATCTTTAACTTCAGCAACGTCAGTTTTACCATGAATAGCAACTTCGTCCATTCCTGCACCATGCACCACATAAGCATGTTTATAATTAAGCATTTTTAATGTTTCAGCAATCGGTTGGATCAAATCTGGATGATACACGCCTAATAAAATACGTTTAGGACGAGATGGATTAATCAATGGCCCTAACACATTAAAAATGGTCCGAGTTTTTAATTGTTGGCGTATTGGTGCTGCATGGCGAAAACCTGAATGATATTGCTGGGCAAATAAAAAGCACACGCCAAGTTCATCTAATGCCTTGCGAGATGTTTGTGCTGACATATTTAATTTAATGCCTAAGGCAGAAAGCACATCAGAAGAGCCCGATTTACTTGATACACCACGATTACCATGTTTAGCCACTTTATAACCTAATGCTGCAGCCACAAAAGCACTAGCTGTTGAAATGTTAATGCTATTGGTGCCATCACCCCCAGTACCAACAATATCAGTAAAATCATAATCTGGAGAATCAAAAAGATCGGCATTCTCAAGCAATGCTAAAGCTGCCCCTGCTATTTCATCCGGTTTTTCACCGCGAACTTTCATACTAATTATTGCGGTAGCCAATACAGTTGGTTCAATCTTACCTTGGATAATTAAACTAAATAGTATTTTACTTTCTTCTTGTGTAAGAGCTTGCCCTAAATATAATTTATTAACAATAGGTTGAATATTGTACTCTTGCTTATCAACAATAGCCTCCTGTTTTGGCTTATCTTGTTTTTGAGGAGGATTTAGTGCCCATTTAATAGTTTGTTCTAATAATTCTACACCTTGAATAGTTAATATTGATTCTGGATGAAATTGAAAACCGCAAACCCGATCCTCATCATTACGAACTGCCATGACAATATTATTGCAAAGCGCATTGATGGTTAGTGTTTTTGGAATATTTTCACCTTTTAAAGAGTGATAACGAGCGACCGGTAGCGGATTCGGTAATCCTTTAAACATCGCTTGCTCGTCATGCTCAATTAAAGATGCCTTACCATGCAAAATATCGCCAGCCGGCACAATACTGCCACCATAAGATTCAACAATCGCTTGATGACCAAGGCAGATACCAATAATAGGCAATTTACCTTTTAAACGTTTTAACAGTTCTGGCATACATCCAGCGTCACTTGGTGCTCCTGGACCTGGTGATAACATTAAAATAGGGTTTTGCATTTGTGACAGTTTTTCAATAATTATATTTGCTGGAATAGTATTTCGATAAATTGTCACACAATGCTGACTATTACGTAATTGATCAACTAAGTTATATGTAAAAGAATCAATATTATCAATAAATAAGATATTAGCCATTAGAATACACCTTCTACATTATGCGCCGCCATGATAGCTCGAATTACTGCACGTGCTTTATTACGTGATTCATCAGATTCTGATTGTGGCTTTGAATCTAGCACCACACCACTACCCGCTTGTACTGTCGCTATGCCATCTTCGACATAGGCACTACGAATCACAATACAGGTATCAAGATCGCCATTCGCAGTAAAATAGCCAACAGCACCACCATAGCTACCACGTTTAACTTTTTCTGATTCAGCAATTAATTGCATCGCACGAACTTTGGGGGCTCCTGTTAATGTTCCCATATTCATAGTGGCTTGATAAGCATGGAGCGCATCTAAATCACTTCGTAACTGCCCAACCACACGTGAAACTAAATGCATCACAAAAGAGTAACGATCCACTTTTAACAAATCTTTGGTATAACGGGTACCAGGTTTACAAATACGTGCTAAATCATTTCGCACTAAATCAACTAACATTAAATGTTCAGCTAGTTCTTTTTTATCGGTACGCATTTCAAGCTCTAACCTACTATCTAAATCAAAATCCACTTCACCATTTGTTGTTAATCCACGTGGACGAGTACCGGCAATTGGGTAGATTTCAACTTGATTAGTTGCTTTTGTATACTTAAGTGCACTTTCAGGCGAGGCGCCAAATAATACAAAATCACTATCTTGCATATAAAACATGTAAGGACTTGGATTATTGGTTTTTAATACCTGATAAGCCGATAATGGCTCAGGGCAAGGCAATTTAAAACGCCGTGAAGGTACTACTTGAAAAATCTCCCCCTGCTCAATTGCATCTTGCATTTTTTTGATAACTGTATTGAAATCATCATCACTTTTATTACATGTCACATCAATATTAGCAAGGGACTGAGTATGAATGGCTTTCATTGGGCTATTTAATGTTGCTTGTAAATTAGCTAACCGTTGTGTTAAGCGCTCAGTTTCTTTTGAATCAGAAGTAAAAATCGTCGTTTTTAAAATAGATTTATAATCTTTATGATTTATTTCTAATATTGTTTCAGCTAAATAAAAACAGAAATCTTCACAACGCTGCTCAGTAGGTAAATTAGGTAAGTTTTCAAACCCAGCTACAAGATCGTAACAAAATAGCCCACCAACAAAAATCGCATCTTGACCACATTGTTCAGGGGTATCTACTATAGTCAATAGTGTGCGTAATGCATCAAAAACTGATAGTGACTTTAATCTTGAATCTTCATCTTGCATACTATCAATAGAAGGAAATACCAATTTAAGTGTTTGTTCATCGAGTTGTACATTATCTAACTTGTCAGTAAAAGCCTGTTGTAATAAAGGTAATAGCTTTTCACCATTTGTAGTCAATGCTTTAAAAGTCACTTCATTATTTATTGCCGAAATACGTAATGCACTATCGACAATCATGACACTTTTAATTCCTTGCTTATTATCAATTTCGGCTGATTCTAGTAACAACGTTGCCGGTTTATTATCACACAATTGATAAAACACTTGAGTTGGATCTTGATAATAACCTATCGTCTTGGTTATCTGAGTTAATATTGGCTTATTCATTGTTTGCTCTCTACATTTAAATTTTTATTTAGACTGATTCGTTTAACATCCAGAAACTAAAAAACCCGCATAAAGCGGGTTTTGTAAAAAAACAATATATCATCACATCACCCACAAAAAGTAATGCACCACCAACCAAAACTAGTGAATTGACGAGTAATAAAATGTAAATATTGTGCTATCATCATTTTTATCGGTTTAAAATAAATTATGTACTATTAAACTAGTTCAATAGCACATTGTCAAGAAATTATTTATTCTTAAAAATAAACTTGAAAATGGACGTGAACAAGCCTTTTCATTTATAACTAGCAAAAAAATTCAATAACCTATAAAATGATTAGCTCATTTTTATTATAAAAAATTATAAGGATTTTTGAACTATGCCAGTATTTTATATAGTCATCGGCGTTATCGTTTTACTTGCGTTAACTACTGTTTTAAAGGCCATAACAATTGTTCCTCAAGGATACCAATATACTATTGAACGTTTTGGTAAATATACCCATACACTTGAACCCGGTTTAAATATCATTATTCCATTTATGGATGGTGTTGGTCGTAAAATTAATATGATGGAGCAAGTACTCGATATTCCATCACAAGAAGTCATTTCAAAAGATAATGCTAATGTGCAAATTGATGCGGTTTGCTTTATTCAAGTACAAGAAGCAGCTAGAGCTGCATACCAAGTCAATCAATTAGAGCGTGCAGTAATTAATTTAATGATGACTAATATTCGTACTGTTTTAGGTAGCATGGAATTAGATGAAATGTTATCACAACGTGATCATATTAACTCTAAGTTACTAAGTATTGTTGATGATGCAACTAGCCCATGGGGAATCAAAATTACCCGTATCGAAATTCGAGATGTTCGCCCACCTGCTGAATTGATTGCAGCGATGAACGCGCAAATGAAAGCAGAACGTAATAAACGTGCTGAAATTCTTGAAGCAGAAGGTGTTCGCCAAGCAGCGATTTTACGCTCTGAAGGTGAAAAACAATCTGAAATTTTAAAAGCAGAAGGTGAAAGACAATCTGCCTTTTTACAAGCCGAAGCGCGTGAGCGTGCAGCCGAAGCCGAAGCAAGAGCAACTCAAATGGTATCCGATGCTATTGCTGCAGGTAATATTAATGCAATTAATTACTTTGTTGCCCAAAAATATACTGAAGCGTTACAACAAATTGGCTCATCTGATAACAGTAAAGTTATTATGATGCCACTTGATGCCTCAAGTTTAATGGGTAGCATTGGCGGTATTGCTGAATTAATAAAAAATACGAAATAAAAAATCAATTTTTATACTTAAACATAGTGTTTTCTTAAAACTTTTTGACAAAATCTATAAACGCTATGTTTAAGGTTTTTACTGAATAAATTTTAAAGGTAATTGATAATGAATGATTTTTTTATGGTTTTTTATAATTCACCTCATTGGGTATTTATTGCTTTAGGCGGCATTTTGCTGATTATAGAATTGCTGGGTACCGGCGGATACGGGCTTTGGAGTGGGATCGCAGCCATTATTGTTGGTTTAATTGCTTGGATTTTACCTCTTTCTTGGCCACTTTTGTGGATCTTATTTGCAATTCTAACGCTTGTATCAGCTTACCTTTGGTGGGTTTGGCTCAAAAAGCAAGGAAAAGATAAATCAAGCAAAGGCGAAATCAATCAGCCACAACAAGATTTAATTGGTATTAAAACTATTGTTACTGATGCTATTGTCAATGGTTCAGGACGAGTAAAAATCAAAGATGGAACATGGTCTGCAAGATGTGATAAAGATTTAAAAGTTGGCCAATCAGTAATAATTATTGCTGTAGATGGAATAATGTTAAGCGTTGAACCAATAGTATAATAAAGAAATGTTATTTATTTAATTCGACAAAAAGTGCGCCTTATTTTATTAAATCTAAATTGTGCAATATTAAAAAAATCATTAAGTTTTATAAAAAATAATTTGTTATTTTAATGTTCTTATTATCGTTGGATAAATAATTTATAGTAATATAAGCTGGCTAATGATAAATGATGCCATTAGACTGCTGAGCTCAATTGAAGCATGACATCTTAAAAAATACAATTTAGCTATTTTATTGAAAAAAATAAAATCAAAAATTCATTACAATAAAAGGTGCTTATAAGCACCTTTTAAGTATTCACTAATGTGACATTGACGTCTTTACGCCACCTTCAGGAATGGGTACATAAGCAGTTTCTTTATCGGTTCTTTGTTTATTATTACGTACTTTCAGTGCTGTTTTAATACCAAAAAAGATAATACTGTAAACAACCAATAAGAATAAAATACTTAAACCGGCATTGGTATAATTATTAATAACAATGTGATGCATATTATCGATCTGATGTGGCGTTAAATTACTACCTTGCGTAATGCGACGATTATATTCCTTCGCTAAATAGAAGAACCCTTCTAGTTTTGGATCCTGACTGAATAACTTCAAAGCAAGAGCCCAAGTGGTACAAATTAACAACCAGATAGCAGGAATAATAGTTACCCAAATATATTGCGCACGTTTCATTTTAATTAATACAACGGTTGCTAAAACTAATGCAACTGCAGCTAACATTTGATTAGAAATCCCAAATAGTGGCCACAAGCTTTTAACACCACCTAATGGATCAACAACGCCTTGATAGAGTAAATATCCCCATAAGCCTACACAACCTAACGTACCAATAAAACCTGCAATAAGCGAGTCTGTTTTTTTCAAAAATGGAACAAAATTACCTAATAAATCTTGTAGCATAAAGCGTCCAGAACGAGTACCTGCATCAAGTGCGGTTAAAATAAATAGCGCTTCAAACAAAATACCAAAATGGTACCAAAAGCCCATATTTGCGCCTGGGATAATTTGGTGGAATACATAAGCAATACCCACAGCTAAAGTCGGGGCTCCGCCAGCACGATTAAGTACTGATGGTTCACCAATATCTTTTGCCGTTTGCAAAATATCTTCAGGAGAGATAACAAATCCCCAAGAACTTACAGTAGCGGCAGCATGTGCCGTCACGTTTTTTAATTGCTCCATGATCATCGGTGCATCATCTGTACCTAGCTTATGAAGATCGGGCATAGTGATACCTAAAGCAGAAGGAGGAGTATTCATTGCAAAATAAAGTCCCGGTTCAATAATTGATGCTGCAACTAGAGCCATCATTGCTACGAAAGATTCCATTAACATTGCTCCATAACCAATAAAACGCGCATCAGTTTCATTAGCTAGCAATTTTGGTGTCGTACCTGAAGAGATTAATGCATGGAAACCTGAAACCGCACCACAAGCAATAGTAATAAATAAAAATGGGAATAATGAACCTTTCCAAACTGGTCCACTACCATCAATATATTTGGTGATATCAGGCATTTTTAAGTCAGGATTTAAAATCACAATACCAATAGCTAAACCAACAATCACACCAATCTTTAAGAATGTTGCTAAATAATCACGTGGTGCCAAAATTAGCCATACAGGTAACATTGCAGACACTAGAGCATAACCTATTAATGCATAAGTGATAGTAGTTGCTTTAAATGTTAATGCCGGTCCCCAGTAAGGATCATGCGCTATAACACCACCAAACCAAATAGATAAAATAAGCAATACAATACCAATAATAGACACTTCACCTACACGACCTGGTCTTAGGAATCTCATATAGATTCCCATAAATAAAGCGATTGGAACAGTTGAACAAACAGTAAATACTCCCCATGGACTTTCAGCCAGTGCTTTAACAACAATAAGCGCTAATACTGCCAATATGATTAGCATAATTAAGAAACAACCAAATAATGCAATGGTACCGGGAATAGATCCCATTTCTTCTTTAATCATTTCCCCTAAGGAAGAGCCATTTCGGCGAGATGATAAAAACAACACCATAAAGTCTTGTACCGCACCTGCAAAAACAACACCAGCAAGTAACCAAAGTGTGCCGGGTAAATAACCGACTTGTGCCGCTAGTACCGGACCAACTAATGGACCTGCACCAGCAATTGCGGCAAAATGGTGTCCAAATAATACATATTTATTTGTTGGAACATAATTTAAACCATCATTATTAATGACCGCTGGTGTTGCACGAGTTGGATCTAACCGCATGACGCTTTTGGCAATATACATACTGTAATATCGATAGGCAACAAGGTAGATCGAAACTGAAGCAGCAACAATCCAAAGGGCACTAACATGCTCACCTCGCCGTAATGCAACGACAGCTAAACAACATGCACCAATAAAGGCTAGAACGATCCATGGAATATGCTTAAAAGCTTTATTATTCATAATGATTCTCTTTGTTATTTTTAGGATTTGTTAACATTATAATAACCATTAAATTAAAATAATAAAAATCAAAATGGTAAGCTACAGTCAATAACTGTAAATTTTTTCATAAAAAAAGACACTAAGTAATACCTTCCACTTTTTTTCAATGTAAATAATTATCAGAAAACATAGCGTCTATACCTAATATAGGTTCTGAATTGCACGAGTATTAACAAACAGCTCCATATCATATTTTTATCATGGTTAACATTTATGATCGTTAAGTGAAGATATAGGTTAATAACATAATGCTTTCATTATTAAAAATCTCGTTATTTACAACAGTAGTTATCAACAATTAAATTCTTTTAGCATATAAAACAACACAATTTTATTGCTATAAAATTATTATAATGGAATGACACTATCCTAAAACTAGTTTTCGGTTTGCATGATGGATTTTGAAAGGAAAATCGCCGATGAATATCGGCAAATTATTATTGAAAAAATTAGTCTCTAAAGTTAGTAAATTGAAACGGCTGTCCTAATTCACCATTTTTAACTAACGCTATAACGGCTTGCAAATCATCACGAGATTTACCCGTTACACGAACCTGCTCACCTTGGACTTGTGCTTGAACTTTAAGCTTACTGTCTTTGATCAGTTTGACAATTTTCTTAGCCAACTCTTTATCAATACCCTGCTTAAGTTTAACTGTAACGCTATAAAATTTACCGCTATGTTCCATTTCTTCAGGAATTTCAAGCGCGCCTCCATCAATACCACGTTTAGCCAGCTTATCACGTAGAATATCAAGTAATTGCTGTACTTGGAAATCAGATTGGCTTGTTACTTTAATTGTTTCATTTTTTTCATTTAATTCAAACGATGCTTCAACGTTTTTAAAATCCCAGCGAGTAGCTAACTCTCGAGTGGCATTTTCAACACCATTTTTAACTTCAGGCATTTGAATTTCTGAAACAATATCAAAAGAAGGCATAAATTCTCCTCTTCTAATGGTTATAAATCTAAATTATCTAATTAATAAATAGAATAATTGCCGCCTAACAATAATTAGGCGACTTTAAAATATAAGTGTGAATTAGTCGATAGTACGAAGCAATTCATTAATACCTACTTTACCTAATGTTTTAGCATCCACTTTTTTCACAATAACCGCACAATAAAGACTATATTTACCATCTTTCGTTGGCAAGTTACCAGAAACAACCACAGAACCTGCTGGTACACGTCCATAATAAACTTCACCTGTAGCACGGTCATAAATTTTGGTACTTTGACCAATAAATACACCCATTGAAATCACACTGCCTTCTTCGACAATTACGCCTTCAACAATTTCACTACGTGCACCGATAAAACAGTTGTCTTCAATAATGGTTGGATTTGCTTGAAGTGGTTCTAAGACACCACCAATACCTACACCACCTGATAAATGCACATTTTTACCAATTTGTGCACAAGAACCAACAGTTACCCATGTATCTACCATCGTACCTTCATCGACATAAGCACCAATATTGACATAAGATGGCATCAATACAGTATTCCGAGCAACATAGGCACCTTTACGAGCAATAGCTGATGGAACAACACGGAAACCTTCTTGTTGGAATCTTGCTGCATCATATTCAGCAAATTTTAATGGCACTTTGTCATAATAATTAGTCGGACCGCCATCAATCAGTTGGTTTTCGTTAATACGGAAAGAGAGCAAAACAGCTTTTTTTAACCATTGATGAGTTACCCAATCACCATTGATTTTTTCAGCGACACGCATCTTACCGCTATCTAATAAATCAATAGATTGATTAATTGCATCACGGGTTACTGTATCGACATTGGAAGGTGTAATTTCAGCGCGGCGTTCAAATGCTGCTTCAATAATAGTTTGTAGTTGTTGCATCTCAAGTTTCCTTTAACTTATAAGCCCATTAGGTAATATAAATAGATCCACAGTATAATATAATAATCAGTACTTTTTAAGTGCGTTTATCATATCCCCACTATTTTACTTGAAAAAAAACAAAAATATCTGTGAAACGAAGCCCAACTTTATCTTCTAAAAATAACATTAATCAACTAGCAGTTACAATAACAGCTATATCATCATTTTTAATAAAGAAAAATTTATGCAAAATTCGGGATTTTCATTATTAGAGCTTTTAGTGATTATTTGCATAAGTGCCATTATGATTTCAATCGGTATATCTCATTGGAAAACGTTACATCTTCGTAATGAACTAATGACAACAACAAAACAGCTAGCCTATTTTTTAAATGAAGCTCAGTTTAAAGCTTATACCAATAATAAAACCTACAACATTTATCTTTTTTTATCCCCTTGGTGTTTATCAATTAGTGAAGGAGAACGCCCAACTACTTGTAATCAAGGAGAGTTTCAATTTATCAAACCAAACAACTCAGTTACAATCAGTGGGTTAACAGATAAAAAAACGCTTGCATTTTGGGGACGTCGAAATATGGCACAAACCGCATCATTTCAACTTAAAAATGAAACTGGCGAAACAAAAGTGTTAATCTCCTTTCGTGGGCGTGTTCGTTTTTGCCACCAAAAAAGCTATTTATCTGGTTTACCGCCATGCTAAAAACATCAGGTTTCTCGCTTCTTGAAATGTTAATAAGTGTTATGTTATCGAGTTTAATTATCATTGGCAGCGCATCTTTTTATTCTCAGCTACAAATAAACAGCCAGAAATATTATCAAATGATGCATTTACAACAAACCATTAATCACGCTTTGTCTGGATTATCTAAAGACATAAAACGCGCAGGCTTTATTGCTAACCATCCTACTTCAACAAAAGTAAAGGCTATAGAAATAAATCAACAACAAAATTGCATCATAATCCGATACGATAGCAAAAGTCGCCATGAATGGGTTTATGACTCTATTCACCTCAATAATTCAGATATATTTACCTTTCGATACTATAAAAATAATCTTGAATACAAAACAGGGGCAATTGATTGCCAAGGCACTAACTGGCAAAGGATATTCGATCCTGCTGAAATTAGAATCACTAAATTTTTGATTAAACAACAAACACACACTATCAAAATATTTTTAGCTGCTGAATTAAAAAAACATGAACAAATTAAGTATGAAATAACTAAAATTATCAAAAATGAAAATTCAAATTAAACAAAAAAATATTTCTATCTTGGGATTGAGCGCAATTGCCATGGTAATAATTTTAATGATAATTGGTTTAACTTTATTAACTGGTTTGGACTTCTTGGCGAACTCATGGAAAAAATCAACCATAATAGAACAACATTATTATCAGCAATATAATCAAGCAAGCTCTTCACTCAATTGGGCTGTAACACAAGATTGGCAACCGCCTTCTAATCATTGGCAATGTAAAACCGAGCCAATATTGCACTTAAGAGTATGTATCAAATTATCACTATTAAAAATAGACAATTACACATTAATCCGAGGTGAAGCCGATGATTTTTCTCTTTATATGCTAGCACATTATGATAATCACAAATTACTTGTCGAAAAAGGCCATTGGCTAGATTATTGCCCTGAAAAAAGGAATAGCGATTGTGAATAACCAAAAGGATGCAGGATTGAGCTTAATTGAAATCATGATAGCGTCATTACTTTTTGCCATTGTTTTGCTTGGTCTTACAAAATATCAGCAAATAATGTTAAAAAAATACCACTTTTTTACAAACAGATTACAAGCAGCACAAATTGCTTTTCAGCTGCTTGATAGTTACCCCCAAACAGCTGATTATTTAGTCCCTTCTGATTGGCAATATAATATCAAAATCACCCCATATAATAACCAATGTAAACTTATTATTGTAAAGATAACCACACCTTATAAGAAACAAACGCAACAGCAACGTTTAATTTGTAATTAATATACTTATTCAATTATTATCATTAGTTAATTTAGCTGTTATATTCTAACCAATGATGTAACAATTGTAATACTTCCCCTGTTTTTTCCGCATGAACATTATGACCAGCACCATCAACAACCTCAATTTTAGAAAGAGGAAACTGTGCGGAAATCGCTTCATAATACTCATCAGCAACGTAAGGAGAATTACCGCCTCTTATGAATAATGTAGGAATTAAACAAGGTGAAATAGATTGCCAATCACAGATGTGGCTATATTGATTATTAATAGCTTCAATATTAAATAACCAATGTTGGTCTTTAAACGATTTCAGTAAGAAAAGGATCACAGCATCATTAATTCCAGCTTGTTTCATCACATTAATGATTTGTTTTTTATCAGTGATCTTGTTTGAAAGGCAATACATTAATGCCCTTAAAATAATGGCATTAGGTGAACGAGCATATTTTATTGGCGCAATATCGATTATTCCAAGTTTTTGAATAATAGTGGGAAACACTTGCGATAACTGCAGAGCAACCTTTCCTCCCATTGAGTGACCAATTAAAATCACATCTTTTAATTTCAAAGCATCACAAAGTTCAGCAACATCTTCAGCCATAACCTGATAATTCATTTTATCTGACCAAGGTGAATGACCATGATTACGCAAATCAACTTGAATGGTTTGATAATTGGATACAAAATCTTTTGCTAACATGTTCAAATTGTCTAAACTGCCAAAAACACCGTGCATAAATATAATTGGTTGTCCTTCACCTTGTAACTTATAGTTTAATTTCATTGTGCTACTCGATAGTTGATTATAAAATTTTCAAAGGGATGTAAATATTACCAATACATAAGCGACTAATTCAATAACCCAAATAGACATAAGTATGATAAAATCCAGAGAAAGTTTTCAAATATTGTTAATATAATATGTTTCAGAATAATCCTTTACTTGCACAATTAAAGCAAGAACTGCATCAACAAACCCCACGAATTGAAGGCACAATCCGCGCACATGAAAAAGGATTTGGTTTTTTAGATGTTGATAATAAAAAAAGTTATTTCATCCCTATTGCAAAAATGAAAAGAGTTTGCAATGGTGATAAGGTCTCAGGCACAGTAATAAGCAATAATGATAAAGAATTTTTTGAACCTGAATTATTAATTGAAAGTGCGTTGCAAAAATTTATTGGTAAAATAGGTTTTCAAGATCGAGCGATGGTTATTTATCCTGAAAATATGCCTACAAATCTCGCCATACGCTGCCAAATAAACAAGCAAGTTAGCGAAAAACTAAAAGAAGGTGATTGGGTTGTAGCAACGCTTGTTTCTCATCCTTTGCAAGAAGGACATAATCATTTCCTTGCTGAAATTGTTCATTTTGTTGCTGAAAGCAATTCACCTTATCAGCTTTGGCTAAAAACATTAGCCCGTTACGATTTAGAAACTCACGCCCCAAAAAGCGAAACATTAGTAATTAATGATGCTGAATTTAATCACCGTCAAGATTTAACCGATGTTAACTTTTTCACCATCGATAGCGAAGATACCGAAGATATGGATGATGCAATAGCGGTTTCTAAAAATGAACAGGGAGATTATCAATTAATGGTTGCCATTGCTGATCCCACTGCTTATGTATTACAAGATAGTGAACTTAATAATATTGCTAAGGTTAGAAACTTTACAACTTATTTGCCTGATTTTAACATCCCTATGCTGCCAAAAGAACTTGCTAATGATTTATGCTCATTAAAAGAAAATCAAAAACGTCCAGCAATGATATGTAAAGTGAGCATTGACCAAGAAGGCAATATTATTACTAATGATATCACCTTTATATCCGCTTGGATTGAATCAAAGGCCAAACTAACTTATAACAATGTCTCTAATTTTTTAGAAAACATTGATGAATTAGCATCTAATAGTCCTATCATTAAACAGCAACTTAAGTGGTTATCTGACTTAGCAAAAGCCCGTATAACATGGCGGCAAACCCATGCATTAATCTTTAAAGATAATGGAGATTATCGTTTTGAACTTGATGAAAACCGTCAGGTTAAATCAATAATTAAAGAGTTTCGCCGGATTGCTAATCATATCGTTGAAGAAGTCATGGTTATCGCCAATCAGGCGCTAACCTTACATTTAAAAAATAAAATAGGTTTTGGTATTTTTAATACGCATTCAGGTTTTGACAGCAAATATTTCGATCAAATACTAAAAATTTTAAATGAGCAAGGCATTACTTACTTTGATAAAGATTTATTGTCATCTTTTGAAGGGTATATAAAACTACGTCGATTGATTGATAACAATGAATTTTTAACTGCGCGGTTACGTAAATTTCAAAGTCCTGCTGATTTTTCTATTGAACCACAACCTCATTTTGGTCTGGGATTTGAGGCTTATGCAACTTGGACATCACCAATCCGTAAATATGGTGATATGGTCAATCATCGATTAATCAAAGCTTATTTACAATCCCAACCATTAACTCAGCCAGATAAAGAACAATTAAAGGTAATGAATGAAAGGCGTAAAACGCTTCGTTTAGCTGAACGTGATATAGCTGAAAACCTTTTTGCTCAATACCTATCTGACAAGATTGGCAAAAATTACGCTGCTCAAATCGTCGATATTAATCGAGGAGGAATGCGAGTACGTTTAACTGATATTGGCGCTTTTGCGTTCATTCCACTCTCAATGATGCATTCAGTTAAAGAAGAAATAACTTCCTTACCTGATGAAGGTATTATCAAAATAAAAGATACTATTTGCTATAAACTAGCTGATAATATTTCCGTTTCCATTTACCAAGTAAAACCAGAAAATCAATCTATCATTGCAAAATTAACCAATGATAATCAATAAAGATTTAACCGTATCAAAAAGGTAACCTAATTGGGTTACCCTTTTTCCATCAATAGCATATCAATAGGAACAAAATACTATTTATTGACAATATTTTAACATTGCCCCCCCTTTTTTTTCCTAATGATATCTGATATCTTGCTTCTTATATTAAAGCCATTATTAATCCTTAAATAAACGATATTGAGAGGATATTATGTTATCCATTCATGGGCATGAAGTTTTAAATATGATGATAGGAAACAGCTACACAGAATCATCATTGCTTGAAAGCATTGCACAAAAATTTGGGAACGATGCTAAATTTCATACTTGTTCTCAAGTCGATATGGATGCAAAACAGCTTATTGCTTTTCTAAAATCAAAAGGTAAGTTCAAACCTGTGAATGACCTTAAATTTACAATTAATCTTCAAAAGATTTGTCGTCATTAGTTTTTTAGGTTGTAGTATATTTTTATAGCAATTTTTTATAAATTTAAATGAAACGCTTAGTGTATTTAATACAATAAGGGTATATAATTTTTGCTCAAACTAAATACAACCTGCCCTAAAATAACAATTCAAGAATATGTTCATGGAACTTTATATATGAAAATAGGTAATATTTTAACATTAACCATTGTTTCTATTCTTGTTGCAAGTTGTGCAAATAAATCAACTTCATTGCAAAATCACAATGAACAAAATATAAGCACTAATCAATTGGCGCTATTGAAACAAGAAACAGAGCTTAACAATTCTTTTGTTATTAACGCTAAAAACCAATTATTGAAATTAGTAGGCGAAAAAAATTTCGATAACTATATTACCAAGCATGGTATTTTAGCTTGTAATAACAATCCAAACCAATCGCTTTGTGTTTTAAATTTCTATTTACAAGAATATTATAGGCTTAAATATGATGGGCAAATTAAGAAAATTGTTAAGGAAAATCAAATAAAAAGACATATTGAATTAAGTAAAATAAATGCAAGTAAAATTAATATTCAAAATTATTGTCAGCTTTCTGCTGATTTTATTAATGCAATTTACTTAAACGATACTGTAAAAATATCCTCCTATTTTCAACCTTTATTCAAAATGTCTGAACAAGATATAGCAACATTACGTACTAAGGTCAATAAGGATGGTTATTCTCAATTTTTGATCAACGAAAACCCAAGCATATTACAAGAGATGAAAACCGATTATGTTGAAAAATGCTTAAATGATCCAAAACATAATGTTATCAATTATTTCCATATCTTTAGATAATACTAACGTGAGCATTTTATGTACAAATTTTTAATAACGAATCAATTTAGCAAAAACATCGCTTGCAAAATAATTTGCATATTCTCCGCTTTGCTTATAAGTTTTTCCACTTGGGCTTTTTCATACGATGATGTGGTTAAAAAAGCAGAAAAATTATCAAAACAGGCTTATGAACAGCCATCTAAGAATATTCCAAGTCAATTAGCTTCCTTACAATTTGCTGATTATCAGAAAATTTTATTCAATCATCAAAAAGCCTACTGGAAGGATCAAAATACACGTTTTAAACTTGAGTTTTATCATGAAGGAATGTATTTTGATACTCCCATAAAAATCAATGAAGTTGTTAATAACCAAGTTAATGAAATCAAATATGATCCAAGTTATTTTGATCTCAGCCAAATTAACTTAGGTAATTTAGATACAAAAAATCTTGGCTTTGCAGGATTTAAAGTACATTATCCGATTAATTCATCAAACAAAACTGATGATGAAATTTTTACAGCACTTGGTGGCAGTTATTTTCGTGCCGTAGGCAAGAATCAAATTTATGGTCTATCAGCGAGAGGACTGGCGCTTGATACAGGCGAAATGTCAGGAGAGGAATTTCCTCGATTTAAAGAATTTTGGATAGAAAAACCAGAACCGAACCAAAAACACCTCATTATTTATGCATTACTAGATTCACATAGTGTAACAGGGGCTTATAAAATTACATTAGTACCAAGTGTCGACACAACTGTTACCGTTGAAGCTAAAGTCTTTTTCCGTAATGCGGTTAAAAAATTGGGTATTGCACCATTAACAAGTATGTTTTTGTATGGACCAAATCAGCCATCACCTTTACTTAATTATCGCCCTGCTATGCATGATTCTAACGGGTTATCAATTTTAGCAAGTAATAAAGAATGGATCTGGCGGCCTTTAAACAATCCAAAACGATTATCATTTTCTTCGTATAGTTTAGAAAACCCTAAAGCATTTGGTTTGATTCAACGCGATAATGGTTTTAGTGATTATCAAGATCTTGACGATCATTATGAAAAACGCCCAAGTGTCTGGACAGAAATTCTTGGTGATTGGCAAAAAGGACGGGTCGAACTTGTAGAGATTCCCACTCCCGACGAAACCAATGATAATATTGTAGCCTTTTGGGTACCTGAAAAACAATATAATGCTGGAAATATGCTCAATATTAAATACCGATTGCATTATACATTAAATGAACAACAGCGTTACCCCGATAACGTAGCCAGAGCAGTAAGTACACGTTTATCATTAGGTGATATAAAACAAGCTAATTTAATTCGTAAACTTGACGGTTCTAATGCTTATGTTATTGACTTTGCTGGTCCTCAATTATCAGAAGACAAACCTGTAAAAATCATTTCAAGCATTAACAACGGAACTATTGTTAGCAGCCAATCACAATACAATCCGATTATAAAAGGTTGGCGTGTCATAGTACGATTCAATGTTGAAGATAGCAAAAAAGCAACCGATATTCGTATACAATTAGCCTCAGAAAAAACCAATGAAGTTTTATCTGAAACTTGGAGTGGGCAATATCCTGCACAATAACTTTAATCGAAAATATGAAAAAAGATTACTTTTCAACACTTTCTGACGCTGATTATTGGCGTCAGAAAAATCAAAATAAAGCACCACTATCTAGTGATGTCGAGTTTTTGAAGTATCGCTTAAACCAAATCAGCGATACCTCAACATTTATTGACGAAAGACAGCAACAGCCTAGTTATCCGAAAATAGAACGCGTTGCCATCCAACCACAAATTTGGAAGCAATTTTATAAATCAAAATCGGAGAAAAGCTTCATTGTCACGATTCGACGCTTTATCATGTTATTACTTATTATTGTGCAAACTTATTTAGGAACGGGTTACCTTTCTTCACTATTGCCTTATCAAAGTTGGGACAAAATCAATTTTATGGCAAATTGGGAAATAAACCCCGAACTTGCAGTTTATAGCGTTATACCTTATATCATACAAGGTTTTATTATTGCTTTATTTGCTATTTTATTTTGTTGGATTTCCATAGGATTTTGGACCAGCATTATGGGGCTAATTTTAGCTATCATGGGGAAAGATCGTTATACTGTTCAAATCCCCAAAAATCCAACTGAACATATTGATGCTCGACATCGAACTGCATTAGTAATGCCAATTTGTAACGAAAATGTGGCACGAGTTTTTGCTGGATTACAAGCAACTTACCAATCTTTGGTTGAAACAGATCATGCAGCCTATTGTGATTTTTTCATTTTAAGTGATACCAATGATCCCGACCTTTATGTCAATGAACTCAAGGCTTGGGCTGAGTTTAATACAAAAAAACAAAATAATGGCTGCAATATTTTTTATCGTCACCGTAAGCGCCGGATCAAACGTAAAAGTGGTAATATCGACGACTTTTGTCGCCGTTGGGGACATCAATACGAATACATGATGATTCTTGATGCTGACAGCATCATGACAGGTGATTGTATATTAAATATGATTGCCATGATGGAAATGACACCTAAAGCAGGAATACTGCAATCTCCACCTAAATCAGTAAGAATGAAAACCCTTTATGGTCGTATTCAACAGTTTGCTAATCAAATTTACAGCGATATATTTTGTGCTGGCACCCACTTTTGGCAGTTAAGTGAAGCACAATATTGGGGACATAATGCGATAATTCGCTTAAAACCGTTTATTAAACACTGTATTTTATCCCCACTGCAAAAACGTAAAGGTCCTTTGCACATTTTGTCACATGATTTAGTAGAAGCTTCTTTAATGCGTCGAGCAGGCTATGGCGTTTGGATTGCCTACAATATAAATGGTAGTTATGAAGAATTACCAGGCAATATGATTGAAGATCTAAAACGAGATAACCGCTGGTGTATGGGAAATCTGATTAATCTTAAATTAATTTTCGAAAGCGGAATCACTTTAACCCACAGAGTTATGTTTGCAACCAGTGGTATGGCTTATATATCTTCATTACTTTGGTTAATTTTTCTAATATTTTCAACATTACTTTTATTAGTATTTAATATATCCGAACCGCAATATTTTTATCAATCAAACCAATTTTACCCGACATGGCCGAAATGGGATGAACAATTGGCTATGCAGTTATTATCAACAACACTGGTATTGTTATTTGCTCCTAAATTTTTTAGCTATGGCATTATTATTGCTAGAACAAGAGCAAAGGATGTTGGCGGTATATTTAAATTAACCTTATCCATACTTATTGAAATGGTTTGGTCAATGGTTCTGGCTCCAATTCGCATGATCTTTCATAGTAAATTTGTACTAAAAGCATGGATGGGTAGTAAAATACAATGGAAATCACCATCCCGAAGTGACGATTCTTTAACATGGGGGGAATCATTTTATTTTTGTTGGCCACTTTCATTATTAGGTATTGTCTGGTTAGGAGTAATTATCTGGTTAAATCCACAATTTACTTATTGGTACATAGCCATATTAATACCTTTAACCATTTCTCCTTTAGTAATTAGAGTATCGGGACTTTCAAGTATCGGCATGAAAGCCCAAAAAGCAGGACTATTTTTAACTCCTGAAGAAACGCATCCTACAAGAGCTGTTACTCTTACAGGCGAATATTTAATTAAAACTGAAACTGCATTTGTTGAACATGGCTTTGTTATGGCGTTGGTCGATCCTATATATAACGCACTAGCTTGCGCTTTGTCGACTTCAAGACATAGCGTTAATAATAAAAACCAACAAAAACGCAATGAACTTATTAAACAATATCAACACATAGATTTAGAAAAAATGAGTAAAGAAAAGCAATTAGCCATTTTAGAAGATCCTATTATTCTTTCAGCATTACATAGCCACATTTGGCAACAACAAGAAAAATACGACAATCTATTTGCATTATGGCAAAATAAAGACCAGCAATAAGAGATAGGGTTTTGCCCTATCTCTCACCTTTTAGTAAATAATCAAAACCCATTGGATATTTTTATGACTTGGCAACCTTCTGCACCTATTAATAATTTACTTAAGCGCGCAAAAATTGTATCTCAAGTAAGACAATTTTTTTCTGATCGCTGTATTTTAGAGGTCGAAACACCTACCTTAAGCCAATATGCTGTAACAGATGTACATTTAAGCTCTTTTCATACATCATTTTTAAAACCAGGTGAAATAGACGAGCACAAAGGACAAAAAATGTCATTAATAACTAGTCCTGAATACCATATGAAACGTTTATTAGCTGCTGGTAGTGGACCTATTTATCAAATTTGTAAATGCTTTCGTAATCATGAGGAAATAAGCCGCTATCATAACCCTGAATTTACCATGCTTGAATGGTATCGTATCCAATTTGACATGATGCAAATGATCAATGAAGTTGATGATTTTCTACAAACAATTTTAGACTGTGAACCTGCTGAACGAATCTCTTATCAAAAAGTGTTTCAGCGTCATCTTAATTTAGATCCATTAGAAGCAGATCATGCAAGTTTAGTTAATGCAATCAAACAGCTTAATATTGAACTTGATGCCGAACATTATGATAAAGATACACTATTACAGTGCCTATTTTCCTTTGGCATTGAACCTCATATTGGTCAGGACAAGCCTATCGCAGTATACCACTTCCCTGCATCGCAAGCGGCACTAGCTGCAATCAGCTCAGAAGATCATCGAGTTGCTAGTCGTTTTGAATTTTATTATAAGGGTGTTGAATTGGCCAATGGTTTTAAAGAGCTAACTAATCCTCAAGAGCAAAAAATGCGTTTTGAACAAAACAACATTGATCGTGCTAATCAAAACTTACCACAACAAAATATTGATATTGAATTATTAGCTGCTATGGAAGCTGGATTACCTGATTGTGCTGGTGTAGCTATTGGTTTAGACCGTTTAATAATGCTCGCCCTTGGTGCTAATACTTTAGATGATGTGATTTCATTTACCTTTAAAAGGGCTTAATTATGTTCGGAGTTTTAGGTTTAAGCGAATGGATTGCCATAATTATCGGCATTGTTTCATTCATCTTATTAGTATTGGTTTTAAAGTCTCAACTGACCATTAATAGCCAAAATCAATTATTTGATCTACAGTTAGCACAAAAAAAAGAAGAAAATCAATCGTTAGTTTTTCAGGTAAAACAGTTGGAGCATGAGTTAGCTCAACATCGACAACAAAATCTTGCACAAAATGTCAAAATCAGTGAACTTAAAACACGTTTAGAAGAAACATTAAATGCAACCCACGAACGCCAAACTATTCTTGAACAGAGCGAACAACGATTAACCACACAATTTGAAAACCTGGCTAATCGCATTTTTGAACATAGCGGAAAAAAAATAGAGCAACAAAATAGACAGAGCCTCAACTTTTTACTTTCGCCACTAAAAGAGCAGTTAGAAGGGTTTAAAAAACAAGTACAAGATAGTTTTGGGCAAGAAGCAAAAGAACGCCACACCCTTACTCATGAAATACGTAATTTGCAACTGCTTAACGAACAGATGAGCAAAGAAGCGATAAACCTAACCAATGCGTTAAAAGGCAATAATAAAACTCAAGGCAATTGGGGAGAATTCGTTCTTAGCCAAATATTGGATAATTCAGGATTACGTTTAGGCTATGAATACGACACACAAGTAAACTTAACTAACGAAAATAATCAACGATTACAGCCCGATGTTATTGTACACTTACCACAAGGTGGCGATGTTATAATTGACTCAAAAGTCACATTAATTGCTTATGAACGCCATTTTAATAGTAATGATGAAACCATTAAGGCTAAAGCCATGACGGAACATTTAGCTGCAGTACGTAATCACTTAAAACAGCTTAGCCAAAAAGATTATCATAAACTTATAGGGGTTAATTCTTTAGATTACATACTAATGTTTATTCCTGTCGAACCTGCATTTTTAAGTGCGATAGATCATGACCCAACACTCATCAATGAGGCATTAAAAAATAACATTATGATTGTAAGCCCAACTACTCTTTTAGTCGCATTGCGTACTATTCATAATTTATGGCGATTTGAATACCAAAATCGAAATGCCGAACTTATTGCCGATAAAGCAAGCAAATTATACGATAAAGTGCGTGGATTTGTTGAAGACATGGAAAACCTAGGAAACTGCTTAGACAAAGCACAACAAACTTATCAAAATTCAATGAATAAATTATCTAAAGGTCGTGGTAATGTAATTGGACAAATTGAACGATTCCGTGAACTTGGCGTTGAAGTAAAAAAAACAATCAACCCCAATATAGCTATATCATCTAAAGATGAACTAAATGGCGATAGTGAAAACGATTTGCATTAGCTAAATTACACACGGCTGATTATTGTCACCAGTTAAAATACAAACGCCTTAATAAACAAGCTAACATTAGTATAAAAAACAGTATAAAAGCATGATTCACCATTATCCAAAATACGTGTATACTCACTTAGCATGAAGAGGAGTAAAAAATGGCAAAAAACCAAAATAAAGAACCCAGTTTTGAAGAGATACTTAAACAACTTGAAACGATTGTGTCCCAACTTGAAAATGGTGATTTCCCTTTAGATGAAGCTTTAAATGAATTCGAAAAAGGGATTAAATTAGCTAAGGCAGGGCAAAAACAATTACAGCAAGCAGAACAACGTATTCAAATTTTATTATCTGAAAATAGTGATGCACAATTATCAGAATTCTCATTGAAAAATAATGAATAGCTTACAACCATTACAACAACGAATTGATTCGTTTTTAACTGCCTATATTGCCAAACTTCCTTCTTCTAAATTACAAGAAGCGATGAGTTACAGCTTACTTGCCGGTGGCAAACGAATTCGTCCTATTTTGGTCTATTTAACTGGGCAAATGTTCAACTGCCCACTTGCTAAGTTAGATGAGCCTTCAGCAGCCATTGAAGCGATTCATACCTATTCACTAATTCATGATGACCTACCTGCAATGGACAATGACAACTTAAGAAGAGGAAAACCAACTTGCCACATTCAATTTGGTGAAGCGCAAGCCATTTTAGCAGGTGATGCCTTGCAAAGTTTAGCCTTTTCATTATTAGCAAAAAGTGAGCTAATTGATACTGAAACTAAAATTAACATGATAGCCGAACTTGCCCATGCTAGTGGGGTTAATGGCATGTGCCTTGGTCAATCACTAGATTTAGCGGCAGAACGCCAATTAATTAGCATTGAACATTTACAAAAAATCCATTGTTATAAAACAGGTACCTTAATCAAATCTGCAATTAGATTGGGTGCTTTTGCCAGTGGTGATATTGCAAAACCCTATTATAAATTGCTCGATAATTACGCAGAATCGATTGGATTAGCATTTCAAATTCAAGATGATATTTTAGATATCGTTGGAGAACCGACTATCATGGGCAAATCTCAAGGTTCGGATATAACTCATGAAAAGAGTACTTATCCAGCACTAATTGGGCTTGAAAACGCAAAAAAATTAATGCAACAACTTTATTATCAAGCTATCGATAGCCTAAATCAGATACCATATAATAGCCAAACATTACACGACCTTGCTAATTTTATTATTCATAGAACTAACTAACAAATAGCGAAAATAAATTTAAATAATGAATTTAGACAATTACCCTTTATTAAAGCGAATTAATTCACCAGAAGATTTAAGACTCTTCCCACAATCTCAGTTACAAGCTATTTGTGGTGAACTTAGGCAATATTTATTGACCTGTGTTAGTCAATCAAGTGGTCATTTGGCTTCAGGGCTTGGAGTGGTTGAATTAACCACAGCACTACATTATGTCTTTCACACGCCTTTTGATAAAATTATTTGGGATGTCGGTCATCAAGCCTATCCGCATAAAATTTTAACTGGTCGCCGAGACCAAATGCTCACTATTCGCCAAAAAGGAGGGCTTCATCCATTTCCTCATCGTAATGAGAGCGAATATGATGTACTGACCACTGGACATTCTTCAACTTCGATTAGTGCAGCACTTGGAATAGCAATTAGCGAACAAAAGAAACAATCGGGTAAAAAAGTAGCCGCAGTAATTGGCGATGGAGCCTTAACTGCTGGTATAGCATTTGAAGCTATGAACCATGCAGGGCATATCAAACCAGACATGCTAGTGATTGTAAATGATAATGATATGTCGATTTCAGAAAACACAGGCGCACTTAATCAGCATCTAACCCAAATTTTATCAAGTAAAGCTTATGCATCTTTTCGTGAAAATGGTAAACGTGTACTTGCTAATATTCCACCATTAAAAGAATTATTTAAAAAAACAGAAGAACATTTAAAAGGTTTGGTTACCCCCGCTATCTTATTTGAAGAGCTTGGATTTAATTATATTGGTCCTATTGATGGGCACGATATTAATGCATTAGTTGCAACACTACAAAAAGTCCGACAATTAAAAGGTCCACAGCTGCTTCATGTTATTACTCAAAAAGGCAAAGGCTATGCACCTGCTGAAAAAGACCCAACTTTATGGCATGGCGTACCAAAATTTAATCCCAATGATGGAATATTACCTGCCCCCCCAAAAGCAACGCCAACTTATTCACAAATTTTTGGAGATTGGCTATGCGAAATAGCGCAAAACGATAAACGATTAATGGCAATAACTCCAGCCATGAGCGAAGGATCGGGCATGACAAAATTTGCAAATAGCTATCCTGATCAATTTTTCGATGTTGCAATTGCCGAACAGCATGCAGTTACCCTTGCAGCAGGGTTTGCAATTAGCGATTTAAAACCAGTTGTTGCCATTTATTCAACATTTTTGCAACGTGCTTATGATCAGGTTATCCATGATATAGCCATTCAAAACTTACCTGTTTTATTTGCTATTGATCGTGCCGGTATTGTAGGTGCCGATGGCGAAACGCACCAAGGTACCTTCGATTTAAGTTATTTACGTTGCGTGCCAAATTTTGTCATTATGACACCAAGCGATGAAAATGAATGCAGACAAATGCTTTATACAGGCTATTTACATCATGGACCTTCTGCAGTGCGTTACCCAAGAGGAGAAGGAATTGGAGTAGCACTAACACCATTATCTCCTATACCAATAGGGCAATCTAAGCTATGCCGACAAGGGGAAAATATAGCTTTACTCAATTTTGGCACATTGCTTCCTGAAGTTTTACAAGCGGCAAATAAAATTAATGCTACAGTCATAGACATGCGTTTTGTAAAACCACTAGATAAAAAAGTCCTTTTGCAGATTAGCCAAACACATAATATACTGGTAACTATTGAAGAAAATTGCATCAATGGTGGCGCCGGTAGCGGTGTCAATGAATTTTTATTATCGAAAAAAACAAAATGTGATATTTTAAATATTGGATTACCTGACAAATTTATTCCTCAAGGTTCTCAAAATGAGATGAGAGAAGAGTTTGGATTGACCTGTAAGCACATAATAGAGAAAATCAATAATTTTAAAATTAATAGGTAAAATATGGAAACTGAAGCTATCACTATTCAAATTTTCGGGCGAACTTTAAGATTTAACTGCCCTGTTGATGAAGTTGATGCACTTAAGAATGCAGCAAAAGATTTAGATACACGCTTATCCAATTTACGAGAAAAATCGCCTCAAGTTGGTAGTGATCAACTCATCATGACCGCTGCATTAAATATTTCTTATGAACTAACAAAAGAAAAAGAAAAAAGCGGTGAATTTAGTAACCGATTAAAGATGTTGCAGCAATTGCTTGATTCAGCCCTAAATACTGATAATTAATTCACATAATTGTAAATTTAGTACAAATGATATTGTATCGCCCTCTAAATTTTGTATTATTATGCTCACCTCTGGGATGTTCGCGATAAGGGTTAGTCCCCTGAGCCGATATTCTAAACTTTAGAACGATGTGATTTTTAATTGGTGTGTATGCCTTACTTGTAAGGAAACCTAAAAATTAAAACGCAATGTTCACCTTGAACCTTGGGTTCAAGGGTTACAACCCTAACGGCATCTTGGAGTTTTTTCTTTACAGAGATAACAGATGAATATTCGACAGGTTATTCGTCAAAAAAGACGACAATTGTCTCAAACAGAACGGCAAACCGCACAGCTAGCGATTTATCGTAAAATTGCGGATCATCAAGTTATTCAATCTTCCCAAAATATAGCTATTTTTTTATCCTTTGATGGTGAAGTCGAAACCAAACCAATTATTGAATATTTATGGCAACAGCATAAATCTGTTTATTTACCCATTATTCATCCTTTTTTTTCAACTCACTTACTCTTTTTAAAATACACTCACCAAACGCCTTTAATTAAAAATAAATTTGGTATATTAGAACCAACCTTGAATGCATCAACCATAATCCCCTCTCATAAATTAGACGTCGTATTTACGCCGCTAGTTGCATTTGATGACAGAGGTTATCGTATAGGCATGGGAGGTGGTTATTATGATCGCATGTTAGCCAATTACCAAAGCCAACAAATTTACCCTATAGGACTGGCGTTTGCATGTCAAAAAGTACCATATATAGACAATCAGCCATGGGATATTCAATTACCTGAAATTATTTATGCATAATTTGATAATTCAACAAATTAATAAAGATAATCGGAATAAAATTCGTATTATTATACGTTGATTTGCAGTATAATTATCACAATTCATCTCGAATGTTCTTCCAATAAAAATAAACGATCATTCTTTACTAATTTAATGGCTGTAGCTTAAAAATTATTTTTACCGTGTGATTTTTCTAACATAAAATTTTTACTATATGCTTTACCATTCTATTTTTTATTTTAATCACGTTATATACCGTCACTCACAAGATTTTTAATTTAACCAAAGCGGTTTTATATTATAAAAAGGAGTGTTGTAATGTCAGAAAAAAAAGTCTTAACCACTAACAATGGGGCACCAATTGCCGATAATCAAAACTCACGCACAGCAGGACCTCGTGGTCCGGTTTTAATTGATGATTATCAACTTATCGAAAAACTTGCCCAATTCAATCGTGAAAATATTCCAGAACGTCGTGTTCATGCTAAAGGTTCTGGTGCACATGGTACCTTTACTGTCACTAATGATATTACAAAATATTCTTACGCTAGTTTATTTGCCAATGTAGGCAAACAGACGCCAATTTTTGCTCGATTTTCGTTGGTAGGTGGTGAACGAGGCTCATCTGATACCGCGCGAGATCCCCGTGGATTTTCAGTCAAGTTTTATACAGATCAAGGAAATTGGGATATCGTCGGCAATAATACTCCCGTATTTTTTATTCGTGATCCACTCAAATTTCCTGACTTTATTCATACCCAAAAACGTGACCCTAAAACTAATTTAAAAGATCCGCAAATGATGTGGGATTTTTGGTCTTTATCGCCTGAATCACTTCATCAAGTCACAATTTTATTCTCGGATCGTGGTATTCCTGATGGTTATCGTCATATGCACGGCTATGGTAGCCATACTTATAGCTTAATCAATAAAGATGGCATTCGCACTTGGGTAAAATGGCATTTTAGAACAGAGCAAGGAATTAAAAATATTCATCCTAAAAAAGCAACAGAAATAGATGGAACTAATCCAGATTCGGCGCAAGAAGATCTATTCAAAGCCATTGAACGTGGCGACTATCCAAAATGGCGAGTTTACATACAAGTTATGACTGAAGAGCAAGCCAATAACCATCGAGAAAACCCGTTTGATGTCACTAAAGTATGGTCACAAAAACAGTACCCATTAATTGAAGTCGGCGTTATGGAACTGAACCGTAATCCAGAAAACTATTTTGCAGAAGTTGAACAATCTGCCTTTGAACCAAGTAATGTGGTTCCGGGTATTGGCTTATCACCAGATAAAATGCTTCAAGGACGAATTTTTGCTTATGCCGATGCGCACCGCTATCGTATTGGTACTAATTATCAACAACTACCAATCAATGCGCCAAAATGTCCTGTACATAATTATCAACGTGATGGCGCAATGCGTTTTTATACTCCTGATAATGCGCCTAACTATGAACCAAATAGCATTGATAGCGCACCAAAACAGCAACCACAATATGCCGAGCCACCAATGCATGTACCAGCTGGCACAATGGATAGGCATGATCATCGTGTGGATGGCGATTATTACTCGCAACCACGTGCACTATTTAATTTAATGCAACCAGATCAAAAACAGCTGCTTATTGATAATATCGCAGGATCAATGAAAAACGTAAATCGAGACATTCAAATCAGGCAGCTAAAGCACTTCTATAAAGTGCATCCTGACTATGGAACTGGAATTGCAAAAGGATTAGGCATTGATATTGATCTAATTAAAAGTTAGCACTTAAAATAACAATGCCGACTAACTTAGTCGGCATTTTACTGTATTTATATTCATAAAAAACACTTATCAAAAACCTATAACTGTTGACTGTTATCACGCTCTATTTTTCTGTTCTTAGGACAATTTTCATTAAGGAAAAATTGCTAAATTATATGCTTTACTTACATTATTAAATAACGGTTTTACTTAGTCACACTTGTTTAATAGTGTTAGCGTTTTAAGTTTGCAAGAGCGCAAAATAGTAAAGCAATTAATATAATGACTACCTTATAAAATAGGACTAAATTATTTTTAGTAGCGCTATTTTTAAAAGGTAGTATTTAAAAAACCTCGTATTTTATTTTTTGATTATCGATTTTTTTGCCGAACAATCTCAAACAAACAAACACCAGTTGCAACCGATACATTTAGTGATGACACAATACCCGCCATAGGAATGCTCACCAATTCATCACAGTGTTCTTTGGTTAAACGGCGCATCCCCTCGCCTTCAGCGCCCATTACTAAAGCAAGTGAAGTTGGGGTGGATGTTTTATAAAAGTCAGTTTGATAAAGCGTTCTATCTGCTTCACCAGCGGTGCCCACAATCCAAACTTGATACTCATCTTGTAGCATTCGCATAGTGCGAGCCAAATTAGTCACTCTAACCACAGGAACGCTTTCAGCTGCACCACACGCAACTTTTTGAGCGGTTGAATTAAGTGGCGCTGAACGATCTTTTGGTACAATAATAAAACTAACCCCAGCAGCATCAGCAGTACGAATACAGGCACCTAAATTATGCGGATCGGTCACTCCATCTAAAATTAAGATAACTGGGTTTGGCTGCCCTTCCATAAGTACAGGAATATCGTTTTCTTGATAACCTCGGCTTGGTTTAACCATGGCTAAAATACCCTGATGTACCCCATTTTTAGATTTTTCATCTAACCATTGGCGATTGGCGACTTTAACAGGCAAGCCTAGCTGTTCTAATTCAAGAACCAAGGCATTTAGACGTTTATCTTCACGCCCTTTAATAATAAACACTTCAATAATTCTTTCTGGCGAACGTGCTAATAATGCTTCTATTGCGTGCAAGCCATAAACTGTTTCACTCATTTATTTATTACTCTTTATCTTATTAACTATTTAGTTTTATTCGTTGATTTTGATTTACTCCGTTTTTTACTTTTGGCTTTCAGTTCAACTTTAGCACTTGATTTCATGCTTGATTTAGTGCGTGATTTTGCTTTTTTTGGGTTACTTGGCTTAGCACTACTTTTTTTACTGGTTGATTTTTTGCCTTTTCGCTTAACGGATAAATCAGCTTGTTGATCTTTTGGGGCTTGTTTGGACTTCTCTTTTGCCGTTTTCCCCTGACGTTTTGGCTTATTATTACTGCCCACTAATGAAAAATCAATTTTACGTTCTTCAGGATTCACATTATCGACTTTTACTTGCACTTTATCGCCCAAACGATAAACGAAACGGCTGTTTTCACCAATCAAACGATTACGCGAACCATCAAAAATATAATAATCATTTTCTAGCGACGACACATGCACTAAACCATCGATAAATAGATCGTCCAACCGAACAAAGAACCCAAAATTAACCACGCTTGAAATCGTACCGTTAAAAACTTCACCCACATGATCTTGCATGTAATCACACTTAAGCCAATCAACTACATCACGCACGGCTTCGTCAGCACGACGCTCAGTCATTGAGCAGTGTTCACCAAAGTAAAGCATTTCATTTGTATCATAACGATACCCTCCCGTTTTACTGGTTTTATGTTTTTCATTAGCCAAAATCCATTTAATAGCGCGATGCAAAAGCAAATCAGGATAACGACGAATTGGTGAGGTAAAGTGCGCATATTCGTCAAGCGCTAAACCAAAGTGCCCTCGATTTTCGGGATCATAAATGGCTTGCTTCATTGAACGTAAAATCACGGTTTGCAACATATCATGATCGGGGCGAGCTTCAATAGCAACCATTAATTCGGCGATATCTTTCGGTTTTGGGTTGCTTCCTCCTGCTAGTGATACGCCTAGCTCACTTAAAATACTACGCAGATTATTCATGCGATCTTCATCAGGTCTATCATGCACTCGGAATAATGAAGGCACATCAGCTTTAATCACTAATTTCGCTGCTGCTACATTAGCTAAAATCATGCATTCTTCAATGATTTTATGTGCCACATTACGCTGTGCCAGCTCAATACTTTCAATACGTTTATCGGCATTAAAAATAAATTTTGGCTCTTCGGACTCAAAGCCTATCGCACCACGGACCACACGGGCTTTATCAAGCACATTATAAAGTCCATAAAGATTTTCAAGATGAGGGACTAAATCATGATAATGCTCACGAAGTTCTTCATCTCCCTCTAAAATCTTCGCCACTTTGGTATACGTTAACCGAGCATGCGAATTCATCACGGCTTCGTAAAACTCATACCCTGTTAATCGTCCTTTGTTCGATACGGTCATTTCGCACACTAAGCATAAACGATCAACTTGCGGATTTAACGAACAAAGCCCATTGGATAACACTTCTGGAAGCATTGGTACAACTCGTGAAGGAAAGTAAACCGATGTCCCCCGTAAACAAGCTTCTTTATCTAACGCCTTACCTGGTCTAACATAGTAACTTACATCTGCAATAGCCACCCATAAGCGATAGCCGCCTCCGCGGTTTTTTTGACAATAAACCGCATCATCAAAATCACGCGCATCTTCACCATCAATTGTTACCAAAGGCAATTGACGCAAATCTCTTCGCCCTTTTTTGGCGCTTTCTGGCACTTGTTCGGTAAACTTGCTAACTTCTTTTTCAACAGCCTTTGGCAATTCATAAGGGATTTCATGATTCCGCAGGGCAATATCAATTGCCAAATTAGTTCCCATTATTTCGCCAAGCACTTCTTTTATTACACCTACCGCTTTTTGACGGCGTTCAGGACGTTGTTGTAACTCAACTACCACCACTGTTCCCATACGAACTGTGCGGCTAGGTTTGCCTGCAATTAAAATATCAAAGTTTAAACGACTATCATCAGGGACAACAAAACCAACCCCTTGCTCAATAAAATATCGCCCGACAATAAAATTACTACGAGGCTCTAAAATTCGAACCACTCGAGCTTCAGTTTTACCACGATATTTAGTCCCCATTGGCTGCGCTAAAATCACATCACCTTGTAACACCTTTTTCATTTGCTCTGGCGATAAAAAGTAGTCTTCAGGAGTGCCTTCTACCCGTAAAAAACCAAAGCCGTCACGGTGTGCAATCACACTGCCTTTTACCATATCAAATTTTTCAGGCAGGGCATAACATTTCCGGCGAGTAAACACCACTTGACCATCACGCTCCATTGCACGTAAACGACGATGTAACGCTACTTTTTGTTCATCATTTTTTATCGCCATTGCTTGAGCAATGGTTTCTAAACTTGCTGGTTTGGCTTCTTGTTTAAGGTAATCTAAAATAAGTTCACGGCTAGCTATTGGGGAATCATACTTCTCGGCTTCGCGGTCAAAAAAGGGATCTTCTATCATAAAGGGATATCCTGTGACTAATATTAACGCTAGCATAACATAGAGTTATATAACTTAAAATGAACATTCATTTTTACCCATGCTATTTCTCTATGTGGTTAAATGCGCTCAAAGGAAAAATACTGTTACCAATAATTTACTAAATATCAATAAGGTATTAATAGCACAACCATTTTATCTATAAATATCACTCTTCTAACTCTTCATCAACATCCGATGCCCATTTATAAACGCCACTTACCCCATTTAATGTTTCTAATTTATTCTTTCCAAATACTTTATAGCTATGCATTCCTTGTACTGGCTCACCATTAACCAGTTTTTCAGAATAACCAAAACGTTTATAGATTTCAGGGTCTTTCACCCAATCAGGAATATTTTCAACATGATAGGTAATGTACACATCGCGCACGGTGCCGCCCCCCACGCCATTAATGGTGTCTTTAGTGCGTTTAATTTTATCGACAACCACTCGACCAAAACAAAAATTAGTATTACCAAATGTCCATTTTACATATTTGCGCCCTAAATCGGTCAGGTTATAACGGTAT
>NZ_LZHM01000053.1:0-40786 GCF_001690875.1 Gilliamella sp. wkB18 | reverse complement strand
GGATTGCAAATCCGTCTACCTCGGTTCGATTCCGGGACGCGCCTCCATTAAAATCAACGACTTACCCAACAATTTCTTAAGTAGATAACAACCGGTGGCGGTAAAATGGCGGTTGAAATTTTTCAAGAATTTTTATTGATAGAGTTTTATCGATTTAACTTACTAAAGTTAATACACGTTATAAATTTCAGTTTAATTATTTAATAATTAATTGATTATTAAATAATTATGGTTTATTTCAAATTTTGATACACCTGTTTATTGTTCACCTAAAATAAAAATGTTATTATTACTCATAACGTTAATTATTTACTCCGATCTTTTTTATAAGTTAAAAACTGAAAAATATTGAAAAGTATTTCATTTATTTCAGTTTTATACGATCCTTTAAGATCCTTTTTTCAATAAGCCTTTGAGCTTTGTTTTGTAATAAAATCCAACTGAAAAAAAATTCACGTACAAACCTCGTAGGCGGGTGCGGTGTAGCGCCGATTTGGTCACATGATCGATTTTGTCCCCCGATTATTTATTTTTAAAAATTTAGATATAAAAACGCCAATAGTTCAGATGGGTTATTGATTTATTTTAGTTTTGTTTGAAATATATTTTAAAAGTGTTGACTTTATAGGTAGGTGCATCTATAATTATAAACATCAGCAGGGCTGATAAAGCAAACCCCCAGCTTTCGATGGGGGCTTAAGGGAGAAAGAAGATGATTCGGATCTTAATTCTCTTGGTTCTATTAACGGTATATCTACCGGTTTACTAGTTCCAATCAAAGGCGGGGGTGCGACCCCGCCGATGACCTTAATATATCACCGATTAACAAAAAATCAAGAGGCAAACCATGGCATTATCAAAAGCCGAGATCCAAAAAAGAAGCGACGAAAAAAGAGGCTTTAAATCAAAAGGTTATAAACTGCCGATTAAAACCATAGAGATGATCGCCGAATTAAGTGAAATAACGGGCAAACCACAAAGCGCAATCATTTGTGACGCAATCAAATTATATAATAGCATTCTGCAAAAAAGCCCGCAGTAGCGGGCGAGCTGAGGCATAAAAACTATTTAGCAATTACTGGCGAGTATTTTTCATCTAGATTTATTGCGTCAATTTTAACGACAGCAATTTCGCCGGCGTTAGTCGGAGGGGGGGTGTTCGGGTGTGTATGTTGAGCTGTCAAACCAGCTAAACGCTCAATCAGTTCTAATGTGTCTAACATCAATTGCAATACATTTATCTCGCCGCTGCCGATCCAAACCTGCGGGGCAATAACCTCTTGTTTTGCGTCGGCAATACTCTGGCGAATTGTTTTAATCTGTTCTTTGATTTCGTTTGCTGTTACATCAATTTTATTTTTTACTGATATCGATTGATTGCCGTTTATTGTTAATGAGTAATCAACATCAACAAACTGCACAAAATTCGAATTAGTTCCGATTGTGTAATCTTTTAGTGCCAGCTGCGTTATAGTGTTCGCAGATAACTTATAATTACTGTACGTGTTGATAGTATAATTAGCGTTAACTGTTGTTATTTTTGTTGTTGTTTTTTCAGTTGATGAATCGCTATTTAAACAATAATCCCTAGCATTATCTGTTATAGTCTGATCGCTTTCACGTATCATATTGCCGACGTTATCAATCTTGGTAAACACTTCTGCACGTTGTTGCAATAAATGCTCATTTTTTTTTATATTTGGCATTGTTTTATTATTTGGGTAGATATTACGAATAACCGGCTGATCCGGTTTACCGTTAATAAACCCTATTTCCACCTCTGCGCCTTCTTCTGGATAATGATACGATCCACCCTCCGAGCCAATATTTGTGACTGGCAACGGCACAGCCTTATAAACTGGTGTCGTTGATTCTTTGCCGTTTTCATCTAATAACTGCACATTAACGGCGTACTTAGGGCGGAATGGGGTAGATATATCACCCAAGCTTGCCTCATCTGAAATTGCTACAACCTTGGCCATTTTTGATAAGTGGTAGCCGTCTGCCAGTTCCGGGAATTCTTTTTCAATTTGTCGCCGTGCTGCCGATTTTTTCCCTGCTTTGTCCTCAAGGGTTATTATCATGTCATCGTTAATCAAATTGACAATAGAGACCTTTTTACCGTTGATTTTGACACCCGGGCGAAGTTTTGGCACTAGCGGAATTTCAACAATGTTAGATCCAGCGGTTGAAGATGCGATTTTATTTAAATTATCCCCAAAATTGATACATTTATCATTAAAATAACTATCGTTGTAGCTACCGCAATAGATTTTGCCTGTTGGTGTTTGAAAAAATGTATATTCTGGAATATTGAACGCCCTCCCGATCTCTCGCAGCAGATGGAATCCTGTGCCAGAGTGTTTAAAATGTGGGATTTTTATGTTAACATAATCAACACACGGTAAATCGAACTGCAGCCCATTTTTTGATGTTAGATACTCAGTAACAACTGTTAACGTTGGGTGCTGAAACGAACAATCAATTGTTTGTTGATAACAACCGATTAATTCACGTATAAATAGCCTGTTAGCGTTGTGCGCTGCCGTCTGTTCGCTCTCAATATATCCGGTAAAAAATCGTTGTAAATCATTTCCATAACCAACATTTATTATTAATGTTTTATTTTTTAATGCCCCCCTACAGCCAGCAGGAACTGTAATAAAACCTCGCCCGCACGCATTTAGTTCTAGTATAATATTACAGTCAATAATTTGAATGCGTTCATTGTCAATAATTGCATATTTATTTATTTTCATTTACTAACCCATAACATCGTCAACATTAGCTAAAATGTTTTTCTCAAACCACGACAGCGCCTCGTTTTCATCCGCTGGCACACTCTCAATTATTGCGCCGACATGTTCGTCACCATTTTCAACGGCTCGCTGGCGCCCCCTTAATTCTCGTTTTTCCGGTACTGATTTACGCTCTGACAGGACAAATTCAACCTGCCATGCCAGCAGAGTAGAATGCGGAGAAACCGATATCCTCCCACTAAAAACAGCCTCACGCAAATTCATGACGTTAGCTGTAGCATTGGCTACACGATATAATTTTTTAGTGCCGTCGATTTCGGTTTGATATGACAATTCAATCAAACGCCTCAGACGGTCTGGCGCCGAGTGTTCAATTAATCCGCTAACCGCTAATTTTTTTGGTTTGATGCCGTTTTCACTACTGTTTGTTGATGATGAGCCACCACTCTGATCCTCCTCTGGCAAATCATATTCCACCCTAATAGCCAGATTTTTTAATATAATAGATTCACCATCCAGCGCTAATACAATATTATCAACGCCACTAGCAGATCCATTATTGTTTATCTGTGAGTTTTCTATCATGTACTAAATCCAAAATAGGGGTTAAATTGTTATCTGAAAACGCCAGCAAAAACGTAAAAATATGCTGCTTATTTGGTAACCCTTTATGCAAATCACACGGCAAACCACAAAAAAATGTTATATCAATACTACCGCCAGTTAATGACGTCGTCTGACTTGCAACTTTATTTAAAACCGCTGCTTTTTGCTGTGCAAACTGCTGTAATTCACTCATTACGCTATCAATTGATGCTGTAGCGTCTTTTTGTGCTGCTTTTAACGTTTGACTGTTAACAATTGCACGTGTATTGCTGGATGATAGCTGTTTGACAACTTTACGATCTGCAGGATTCGGTATAACCATTTTTGTGATATCTAAATCTTGCACTGTTTTAGCTGTTCTCAGTGCTCGCTTAATTTCCGGCAAATCCCAGCATTGACTGAACGCCGTCAACTGATTAATAAAACCGGTTTCTGTTACAGATGATATCAATATAACAGCAACCGGCGTTATGCTGTCGATTTTTGCTAATAACGCCCTGATCGCCTCTTCGGGTGATAAAAATTTGCTATTAGTGATTTTATATGGCTCAATTGCCACAGCTTCAAAGCTCATTGACTTATATTTTGCTAATGAAAATGTTTTATTACACCACACGATCGATTACTCCGGTTTTTCCGGCCAATCAATTTCTGGCGCAGCATCGACATCAATACGATTTAGTAATGCACGATATTTTTTCCATGTTGCGTATAACGTTTTTTCTTCATCAGTTGCTATTTCTGTATCAATTGCATCTTGTAGATAATCAATTTGCGTAGTAGCTTCGCTTAATAGCTGTTTTTTCTGTGCTGCCGCTACAGCTACATAGTGCTGATGCTGTTTATGTTCATCTAACATCCATTTCTCACCGTCCCAGCTATCAAATTCGCCTGACGGTTTTAATAGCGTGTAGTCTTTTGGAATATCGCCGATTTCTGTTACTGTTAATTCTGCACCTGTTTCAGTTGAGTAGATTTTTTTACCTCTATTATCAAATGGATACGTCCACCGATTTCCAACTCTAACGATCGCACGGGTGTCGTCAACTGATCGTGGAGCATCTAAACAAACGTGCGGCGGCAAACCTATACCCTCCGAAACATATTCGTATGTTGCGTTTACAAATTCACCGGTTCGAATATTTGTGTTATAAATTAATGCCCACCCTGCGGCCACTACAAAACCGCCGCTATCAAACTGGGCCATTACTGGTGTGAATTGATATTTCATTGGTTACTCCTTTACTTTACTTTACTCTGCTTTAACTATATACATAAATGCCAGATTTCGTGGTCGGTTATCGTGAGCAGTCGGTGCGACCCTCGACGCATCAAATATTAATGATTGGTGCGAACCTCCGGCTACGCCTGATACTGTATATGCACCCCAGTTAAAATTACTGGTGTAAAATGCACCACTGCCAATATGGTTAGCTGAGCCACTGATAACTGTTTCGATAGAACCGTGAATATTTCGTATTGCATCCCTCTGCCAACTGAGTATCCCACGTCCTGGGTCAACGTTTTTACCATCATCCCACCCTCGGATAAATTCCCCCCGTAAATCCGGCAGATTTCCGGATGGATACACATGTGCGAGACGTGGATACCGATTTTTATCAAATTTCCAACCGTTGCACTTAAGCCACCCCGGTGGCGGGGTTGTTGTTGGCCATGGTTGAGGTATGCCTACTGGTAGCGAATGGGAACGAACATATTCGTCTAGACCGACAACTCTATCGCAACCGATATACCCATCAATCCCACCATTTTGATTAATCAGCCACGCGAATTTATTTGTTAAATGATTATAAACACCGCAAACTCCATCGTTGCGCATAACAATTTGATAGTTATGATTAGGAGAAAAAACGACAGACTCATTATCGGTAGACGTGAATTTACTAATTACGTTCAATAGATTGTTATGATTTTCAGTTGCTAAATCGTTAACTGTTTTAATAGCCAAAGGCGTTGCTGCTTCTGTTTCTGATGTGCTATTTGTTGCTGAACTAAGCCGAACAATTCCCATTTTTTCAGTCGTTGAATGATCGTACGTTGTAATAAATGACTTCGCCTTAACAACAACTAACTTACCGCTTGCATCAACCGACGCTACACGTTCGACATAGTGCTTAAACCCGTTTGTTTCGTAATCTTTTAAATTAGTGCCAGCAATTAAATTATAGTTTACAGACCACTCTCCAGTTGTCGTCCCAGACAGCCACGCATCAACGTATAACGATTGATTATTTTCAACTGTTATCGATGTTTGCGCCGTGTGCTCAACTCGTAAACCAGCAACATATGCCAGACCTGCAGATACTGTTAATTTGTTATCCTTTTTTGTTATTGTAAAACCGCTGTGAATTGCTAACCGATTATATAAATCATAATTAGTTAATCGAATACGCTCATCTTCGCCAGCTAATCGTTTTGAATAATCGATCTGCCACGTTTGTGCATTAACAGTAATCCCCGTCGATTCAGAAGCGTTATCGATTTCAAGCCAAATTGATTCTGTTATCGTGTTACCTTGACGCTGCCCTGCGGTTTTTATTTTTCGTGTTAGATCAGTATGCATTACCATGCATAGCGTGTTAGTTTCTGCGTTGACAAGCCCGATATAGTTAAATGAAAAATCACCGATGCTAGTGTCAAGAATAACAGAATAAACCACAGTCTTATCATTCAATAACCCCGATTGTGTTACTGGGGCAGTATGTACGATCTGACTTGCGTCAGGCATTGAACCGTTTAAATCGATTTCAGTATCGCCATTGATTCCGCTAATATTTGCAAAAATTACACGATCGAGTTTAATCGGTTGTGACTTGCTCAATTGTTTTATAAAAAACTGTTCGCCTGTTTTTACTATTGCCGTTTTACTCATTGCTGTACTCCATTAAATTCTTTTACTTCACCAAAACCACCCACTTTTAAAATTACTGTTACTTGGTGTATTCGTTTAAAATTAAATTTAGAACCGTTGTAATGTTGATTATTATTAAACTCGCCGCATCTAAATTTCATCGGCTGCACGTGAACAATTTCAAAAAAATAACGCCGACATGTCCGTCCGTATTGCCTTATTATTTCAGTTAGTAGCTCCCGATTATTTGTTAACTGATTATCAGATAATCGCAAGATAATAACGTCCCAGTCATAGCCGCTTTGGCGTTCTAATATTTGAACCGTGCCAATTTCTAGCCGCTCAAATATATTTTTAAACCCAACAACAGATCCCGAATCTGCAGCATTAGCGTATGCGTATTTAATACGTTTTCGATACAGTGCTAGCGGCTCGTTATTTAGTCGTTTAACATCGCGTTGATATGCATATAAAAATAATAATCGCTCGTCGCATGTTAGCGGGTCGAATTGCATAACTGGGAATTTTAACCATTGATACATACGATCCCAGTACTTAACCGCGGCATTAGCCAGTTTTAACGGCTCGCCCCGATTCATCCACACCGGCAGTTTGATTTTTAATTTCATTCTGCGACCTCGGTATTAATGGTTAGATTTCGCAGCCGCGGCACTTCTAACTCGCTGACAATGTCGCCGATGTTAAATACAATCGAATGTAACTCGTTAAATTGTTCGTGTAATTCTTCGTTTAATTTTGAGATACTAAACCGTGAATAAGCATTTACCTGCGTTACGTTATAGTCGTTATTTTGACGAAATACGCAACGTATAAAATGCTCAACGTTTAATACATATTGATTAATGTCGATCGGTTGTTGTTCACGTTCAAAATATAACGTAACAACAACATTAATTTTTTTATCCGGCACAGCAAAGCACTTTAAATCGTCACCGTGCCCGCGGTAACCCTGTCCCATGATGTAATTGTTAACTTTATCGATAAAATATTTTGAATCTACGCCATCATTCAGTAACAAATATAAGTTAGCTGTGCCCGGCCCGCGTGGCGCGTCATGCACAAAATAGACTTGCTTGGTTGAAATACCGGTAATTGTTGTCACAATGCCACGATATACAGCATCAGTATGATAATGACCAACAAAATTGTATTGATTCTTGGTTCTATCCCTTAAATCGTCATCTGATTCAATATTAGCGCCGGGTGAGATCAACCAGTTATCATCGTTTGTAACCGTTACCCCGTCTATCTGTTCAACTAAAAAACGATAATAACCAGCAGCTAAGTTATAGTTTTCACCGCTACCAACTGCTACTACTTGAATGCGTGCAGTTTCGACACCGGCAGGGATGCTATACTCTTGAGTAGTTTGTAATTGATATGTAACGCCGTTAATTTCTGGTGAGCTGATCACCGTGCCCATGGGTATTACTACCGACTGATTTTTATTTGCTTTAGTGAATAATATTTCACCCGTTGCCAATGTTGCAGGTTTACGCTCTAAATTAACCGCATTAGCAAACAAATCTAAAAACTGACCGCTGGCCGTCATTAAAAACATATTCATTAATACATTTTTGATAAATGCATCTTTTAGCCAAATATATGGCCGTATCACAATCGCAGACATCAAACGCCAAAATGGCGAATACTTCGACGTGTTTGTAATTAAACCCTCCGCCTTTGTTAATTCTTCGAACTCTTTGCGTGCTGCGTTCTCGTCAACCGGCATACCATGATCGTGTAGAATTTTTTCAAACATTTTTTGATAATCAGCCATCGATCGATACTCCAATTTTTCCAAAATCATAAGTGTCTGCTGTAAGATAAAGTCGCTCTGCTGTTTCTTCTTTGATGTGCGCTGTTCCCGGCACTATGCGGCGGTCGCTTTCAACTAACAAAATAATCTTAGTAAACACGTCATACCGCATTGTTGGCGAGCGTTCAGCAACTAATTCAGTCGCTAAACCGCTTTCAATAATCGCATGTTTAATATCTTGCCCGATGCTTTGCTGATTTTTTGCCAAATTCGGCTCATAGCCGTTATTTAACGAAAAATCACGATCTGTAATGAGTAAATCAAAATATCTATCCTGCATACAATTGATTCCACTCTTGCAATTGAGCTGGCGTCATCGGCTGCGCGTTATTAATTGTGACCGACTGAATATTCTTACTATTGTCAATATTCTGCGATTTACTGTTTTGAATCTCTTTTGACAATCCACCGTGATCGATATCACGCACGATCGTGCTTGCGATCGGCGATTTTGCAGTGCTAACAGGGGATTGCTCGGGTGCGTCGATTTTTTCGTATTCAAGCAGCTCAATGTTAACGCCCGGGATATAATTTAAGCCGTCGATAATTGTATTAATAACAGCTATTCCCATGTTTTTTACTGTTTTCCATGTGTTAGTAAACATTTTTACTAGCGATTCACCAATTTTTGAAAATGAATCGATAAATGAAAAATCGGTAAAAAATGCAATAAAGCTATCCCACGCATTTGTTAACCACTCAACCACATTAACAAACGCATTGCCAATACCTCTCCAGATACCACAAACAAAATCAAATAAAAACTGAAACCCCTTAATCAACGCTTGAATTATCCAAGTGTCCTTAATGCTATCCCAAAATTGCATTATCCAATTAATACACCACTTTATACCCGCCATTATTTCATCTCTGAAATACCAAACAATTGCAACAAGTGCGATTATCCCCAGTATAATTAAGCCCCATGGTGTAAATAACAACATGACCGCCTTTGATAGCTTTGTGAATATCCCTGTCATCATCTCCAAACCAATTAGCGCACTACGTACATATTTAACAGCAACAGATATACCAACTAATGTAAGTCTAAATAGTTTTAAAATTTGAATTGATGAAACCACGACAAATTTAAATAAATTAAAGACTGCAATTAGCATACTAATAGAGCCCGACAATATAGATATAACAGCAGAAATGCCTGCAAAGCCAAGCAATCCGACCGCAACAATACCGATCCATTTGGCGATGTTTGGGAACATTTCCATCCATTTTGCAAATTTGCCGATAATGCCACTAATAGCATTCATGACAGGCATTAAAACTGGCAACAATGCCCGACCGATTGATTCTTTAATATTCATAAACTGGGCATTAATACGCTCCAGCGGTTTAACATTACCCTGAGCCATTTTTTGCATCAGCTTGAAGTTTTGACCTTTTCCGATTTCTTTCATGTGCTGATTTAATTCATCTGAATTACCAGCCAACGCTTTTACGATATCTGAGCCAGCGCCCAGCGCTTTATCTAAAGCTTCTTGTGCTTTAATGTTCTTTGATAAATCCTTGCCAAATTTACCCTGTATTTTTGCGATAATTTCCGGCATTGATAGCATTTTGCCGTTAGCATCAGCAAACGAAAGCCCTAGCTCTTTACCCGCTTTGCCTAAATTTTTGTACAGCGCGGCATATGACCCCGCCGCACCAGCGCCTAAGCTTTTGCTTGCCATGCTTAGAACGACGGCCTGCTCCGACATGCTTACGCCGTTGTTGGCGGCTGTGCCTTTGGTTTTTTGCATCATGCTTTGCAGTTGCTGAGTTGACACGTTAAAATTATTTTTAGCATATGCAGCTATGCCCGCAGCATGCCGAGCAAAATTTAACTGTCCGATTTTGTTAACTGTTCCTTTGTAGCTAGCTGCCATCTGTTCGATATAAGCGGTTGATGTATCCACGCTTTCGCCGGTAGCTTTTGACAGCATATTCATTGCCGCCACGGCTTGCGGCACGTCTGCATCACTAATCCCCGATAACGCCCCTTTAATTGATGATGCGGAATTAACAAAATCAATAGCACTAGTGCCGTATTCCGCACTGAATTTTTTTGCTGCTGTACGCAGCTCATTAATTGACGAAACACCGCCCAAACTTGCATTTTTAAGAGCCCGATCCATTTCTTCCGCAGGTGATAGTAAACCGGTAATACCCTTGGCAACGGCAAAAAGGGCAATGCTGCCGCCGCCGATTTTTTTAAATGAGCTGGCAGCAGTCGCATTAAATGACTTAAATTGAGACTGCACACGCTTAAGTGGCGCTGTTACGCGATCAGTTAATTTAATTGTAAAATCTAATGATGATGACATTTATTTAACACCTTTAAACGCTTTACCTATGCCGTTTGCTACCGCTGCAGCCATTGCCTCGGCTAAATGATTATCTAGCCATGCCGCACGGGCGAGGCTTTCGCTACTATCATCCTCGCCCGGTAAATAGTAGCGACGTAAAATCAAGAGTTGTTCTAACGAATTCTTCTCAATCCTACTTACTCGCCGATTTAGTTTTTTACTTCGATCTCTAAGTCGGGCGCGTATTGTTTGATAACTTTTTCAATAATCTGTAATGCTGCCCCGACATGGTTTTCTAAAATTTCGTTTAACTTCTCTTTATCTTCTGCTAACACAGTACGACGTAAAAAGTTGGTTGCGGGTGCAATTTTGTCGTTCATCGTGATATCGTTGATATACGTGTTATAAGCCAGCTTTGTTGGTTCGAATGTGATATCTGTGCCATTAATTGTTAGTGTGATTTTCATGTTGTACCTCTATTGTTTCTACTAAAGTGTTATGTCTCAGCGCACAATCGATATAAATACTGCGCCACTCAATTAATGCGTTTTGTATTGCTGCTGCTGAGTTGTTCTCAATTTTCGGCAATATTTCAACGCACTTTGTTAATGTGTTTTGTTGATAAAATTTGCTCGTAATCTGCTGTTTGTTTGTTGAACAGCTCGACAAAATCACGACTAATGCAATTGCTATTAACAGCATTGCTAATGGTCTGCGCTTTCTTGTTATTTTGTCGTTCATACGTTCTTACCTGATTTAACTTAGTTTCTAGCTCTTGCGATTTATTGTTAATAACTGATTGTTGTTGCTGTGTTTCAAAATTTAGCTTGTTTATTTGTTTTAGTGATTTGCTATCATGTTGTAACGATGAAAAATAAATACCAAAACAAAAAATCAACACTGCAATAATCGCCAGTTTGTATTTACTCATTCGATCCCCACCGAGCTTTTACTACTCTAACATCAATATGGGTAAATGTGCGATATCGACCGATCCCGAAATTTTCCGGACATTTTGCATCTAAATAATCAGCAACAGCAGACGGCGGAACGTTTTTTACTCTGATATCAGCAGCGTTACCGAGCACGTGCTGGCTACTGGTTTTACCCCCAACGGCTTGATTATGTTTTTTGCAGCGACATGCGCTATTAACAAAAACAGGAGCATTAAAATAAGCACGAATATCTTCTAATACATCAATTAAAAGTGGATTTACATCATCAAAGCCGCAACCGCATTTACATGCAAATTCTGAGCGTTTAAAGTGTGCTGATAAATTCATTGATTTTATCCTTTTTGTTTTTTATCAATATACGTAATTACAACCCATTCGATAAGCGAATGGCCCAAAATACCCAACAACGCCGCCGCTCCAACAACAACCAATTGCGGCGCGTTCGGATGTGGGATCATGATCAAACCGGCAATCAGTGATGAACCAGTTCCGAGTAACGCTCGCCCTAAAACTTTACGCCATGTAATCGCCTCATCCCCAGCCAACAACTTGGCGACGCCGAGCATAAACCCGACCAATCCAATTTTTACTAACAGCGAATCTTCATTAGTCATCACCGAACTCCATTAATAATTTAATAAATTACGTGTATCAGTTGCGGACAAATATGGTACGCCGTTAATACTGACAAAATCTGGGGACGTGACAATGTAATCGATAGTGTGAGTTGTCTCGTCGTCACTAGATTTATCCGCATTAAGCAGATCTGATATTTTTAATCTACACCCAAAAGCTTCTATTTTTTGGCTTTCATCGCCAGTATCTGCATAAAACATCAAATCAAAGTTTGGTAGATTACGAAATGAACCAGCATTGCGAGCAAAATCAATCAATTTGTTAAAATATTTGCTCGAAAAAGTCAGCGCGCCCTCTGCTGTTACTGAACCAGCAACGTACCCATCTGGGACGCCGTTAGTTGATGCTGCCGCGCTATTATCAGTAATCGATAGCGTCGCGGTTTTTACTTGAACTAATTCGCCGCCGATGTTGACATCGAACGATTTTCCCGTGATTCTTGAACCCATTTAATTACTCCTGTTATTGGTCTAATGACGCATCAAGCATTAAGCTGATAGTGATTTGCATCGGAATATCACGCGTGCGCACAACCGCATAAATATCAACGGTTTTAGGTGTTTTCCACGTGATCATAATGTCGCCATCTTTTGGCGTTTTAACTTCGCCCGGAAATTCAATTCCGTTTATTTGTGATGTGATTGACATTTCACGCATCGGCTTAGCAAAGTATTGCTGATGTACAGCTATCGAATTAGCCGAGCTATTGAATGAGGCATCGGCAATTTTGGCGATCGCTAATAATCGAATTTTACGAGCCACTTTATCGATAACGCGTACTGTTTCGGCTGATTGATAATCACCGCCCTCAACGTCCAGCGTTCTATCATCTGCCCAGTAAACGCCGTCGTAATCCGGATACCACATTGGGACGCTATACCGATTTGCGTTTAGTGTTTGCAGTGTGGCTAATGGCAATTCAACACCGGCAGAATCAACAGGCAGGGTGTCACGCCCTAAATTACTTACCGCGCCAGTTTTAACGCGTGCTAGCGCATCAGCAATGGTTACCGACCGATTGCATGAACGCCCTGCGTTGACAAAAGGCTCGTTGCCAAAAATCATGGGTACAAGTGTAATTGCATATTCATCAATACCATTTTGTAGTGTTGCTAGTCGTGATTCATATTTTGCCCACGTTTCGTCAGTCTGTAGTCCCTCGACACCTAAAATAAATCTTACCCAGCGCCCGTACTTTGCAATTAAATTTTTGCGCAGACTAATGGCTTTATTAATTTCGGCTTTGGTATTGATATTTTCAGCATAAACAACCGCTTCAAACGATCCGATTTTTTGAGCTTGTATTACTGCATCTGTCCAATCTTGGCCATCGTTTAAAATAGCAATACTAGCAAACCAATTCTTTCCTGCGTTTTCTAATGCCGCTAATACGCCTTTTTTTAGTGTACTATTGTCATTGCCCAGCACGCCATTAAAATCAGTCTGGGCATTAACTGATATAATTTGCCCTTTATTTTTATTTGCATTGCCGATAAACAAAAATCGGCGTTCTACTTCGTCGGTTTCGCCCTGAAGTAGATTTAATTGGTTAATTGTAATTGTTGGCCAAGTCATTTAATTTTTACCTCGTTTTATGTTTTGGGCTTTTACATCCCAGCCAAAGCTAATATTTTTAAGTTGTCGTTCTAATATTTTGGAAAATTCATTATCAGTCATACCCATAAATGCACGGCTAGGGATTTTTACTGACCAAAATTGCTTAACTAGCTCATCGACCATTCTTTTTATCACTACGCCCGCCTGTGCCTTTGAATAATTTTCACGAAGCCACTTAACCGATGATTTAACTTCTTTTCCTTTTCTTGAGTGCGTATGTCCCAGCTCTCTTAATTTTTTAATTTGTTGTTTTGTAATCGAACCCTTTTTTTTGCTATTAGATTGCTTTTTAAATTGCTTAGCATTTTGTCGAATTGTCCGCCCATTTTGTTGCACATCAGCAACTACGCCTATAGGAATGTTTTTATCCGACGTGCTTTTATAATGTCCTTTAAAATAGAGTTTCACCGCTTCAATCGCCGGCATTTCTCTAACTACTATATATTTAGCTATTTTTTTCAAAAGCGGGCTTTTACGCTTGCTTTTCCTTTCTTTAAAACCAGAACCATTAAAGTCTTTTTGTTCTTTAATATTCCTTTTTATTGCCGGAATCAGCCCCAACTTTGCTATACGCCACAAAAGACGTTGTTTTTTCTTGGGCGGCATCTCAAGCTTTTTAATAGCTTCTTGTAATTCTTTTAGTTGGGCTTTGTTTAATTCGCCACTAATTTGCATTAATATTCACCTCGTCGGGATGAACCCAAACGCTAGCAGTACCCAATTTATAACGATCACCCTTATATGGTATTGATCCGCTTTCATCTTCGATCAACGTGATATCTTCCGATAAAGGTACCGCAATCATTAAGTACGCTGTTTGTTCGTCATTTTCTGAAACATCAATGTCAGGGTTAACATTATCGAACTGCGCATCGTCCCGGTTTTTGCTTTCAAGCCAACACATGACTAACGCAAATACTAAGCACGGGTCGTAAACTCGATAAGGGAATTCGTCAAATGTTATTACCGCGTCGTATTTCAGTTTTGCGCATAAAAGTTGCTCCATTGGCTGTTTTGTAACTAATTTAAATACGCGATCGATCTCTAAATTGTCCATAAATGAGCTGAATTTTTGCCCACGATAAACCGCAGCTGGCAGGTTATCTTTTAAAAATGTGGTTAACTCAGTAATCAAACTCATATCAGCGCAACCCCGCAGCGGCGTAAGCCCAGTAATTTACGTATTTCCCTTGTACTTTCTGCTAATAATGCCGTTTTCATTTCTTTTTGGCTTTCGCCGATTTTGTCATCTCGACTAGCAATACTGACAAACTCACCGAGCAGGTCGGCTTTGGCTCGTGCAAACACAGCTTTTTTATAAATAATCACTGTTGAAGAAACACCCCCAACGCTGACTACTCCGCAATTTTCGGCGCTCGTAATACCGTTCGCCATTTGTTTATTTTTGTACTGTTCTAACGTTAAATTAATTTCAACAACAGCCGACACGATCGCATCACGCAATAACTGATTATTAATGTTTGGCGACATAGCGCGTTCTATCTGAAATTCTGATAAATTCAGATCGGGCCAAAATCCGTCATTCTGTATAACTGTGTCTGATTGACTAAATGTCTGTCCACTAAACATAAAAACATCCGTAAAATAGCGCCCGTACGCGGGTTTTGAATCCTGACAGATGCCAAATTCGCATCCGCTGGGCACTGGCGTTGTGTGTAGTCTGTTATTTACTTAATGCGTTAATTCGTTGCTCAATATTGCCTAGCATTGTTTTAACGCCCACTTTGGCATAAATATTTTGCGCCCGAGTTAATAACTCTTTTGCCTGATTTAATACTTCGACGTTATCGATTGCCGTGGCTTTTGGTGCGCCGTTTTCATCACGTAATAGATATAAACCGGCAAACTTGTACCACTCAGCTTTATCTGATTCGTATAATCGCCATTTATTTTTAACTAACTCAAAAACTCGACTAAAATACGGCTCAACAGAATGCCCGTTTGCGGCCGTTGTTTCGACCCAATTAAACATCTCACGGGCAACAAACCCCGGCAGTTTCATGCTCCAATTTTTTGGCGTGTTTTGATTTTGTTCTATTGCAATTTCTGCCCAGTCAAGCCCTTGATCGAATTGCTGAGTATCAAACAACCAAACAATGCACCAAACAAAAATTGGGTTAGGGTAGACTTTACCCTCCTGTAAATATCGCTCAACTTTCGGCATCCATTTGGGCAATACAACGTTTAATTTATATTCGTTGCGCTCTGCCATATCATTACCAAAGGTACGCAGGTATTCGATATCACGTTCAAGCTCAGCATTAACAATATGCAAGCTACTTTTTGAATCAACCAACACCGCTTTTTCTTGACTGATTTGTGCAACTTTTTCCCGGTGTTGCTGAAATGGTGATAAAACAACTGTCATATAAAAACCTTTTATTGAGCCGCCAATAATAACTAGCGGCGTGGTTAATTAAACGAATGAGATAGCACTTTCATCAATCGATACGTACAATTCCGGTACTTCTAATGCATAACCTTCATTACGCCAATACTTGTTTTCGAATTGTTTACGATCTTGAACATCTTCGGCCGCCCGGCGACGTGAACCTTTTTGCGTGTAGATGTGAAGATTTTTAAGCGTGGTTGCTACAATACGTTTACCGGGCATAAATGGCGGCACAAATGCCTTTTTACCTGCAATAATCGTATCAAGCTGAGCCGCTGCCAAATTTTCCGTTGGCGTATCAGCTTTGCTATATAAGCGGAATTGTTCACGAGCAAGCAAATCACTGCCGACTAAGATAACAATATTAGGATCGTTACGGCATTCAACCGGTAAATGATTAACTAAATCCGACGCCATAGCGTCTAATGTTTCATAACTACCACCCGGGCCTAATGTAACCGGAGTTGTTAACACCTGAGATCCACCGTTCCACTCTTTAGCGATTTGATGCCAGCCTTTGTTAACATCTTCACCATTTGGGTACTGATCAGGATCGGAAGTATTTGCAACACTAACACCATTAAAGCCAATGCGAAGCATATCTAGTGCGAACTGCTTATCGATGAAATCTTGCATCATGCGGAAAAATTCACCCTCACCGCCGGAGTTAGCCCAGACGCTTAACGTAGCCCAATCTAATGCCGCACATGAGTCGGTTTCGCTTAGTTCGTAGGTGTTACCGTCTACGCCTAATTTTCTGATAAATCGACCGCCTGACTTTCGTCCCGTCAATAATTGAGAAGTACCCGTAACAACAACTTGCCCTTTCAGTTGATCAACGTCAAAACACGTTATCATTTGTAAAAACTCGGTGCTGTGTAAAATTGCCTCGCGGAGGCGGGTATCCATTGGATTCGATAACGAAAACTGCTTAGTAATATTCGTAACACCGGCTTGCTTAGCTAGTGCCGTGCAATATTTTTGTATTAACTGTTCTGCTTTTTGATTTAACATGTGTTTATCTCGGTTTTAGTTTTATCTTGTGATTAAAGTACTTAGTGCAAATCAATGCTAAATGCTTGTGAACCAATACCCGGTTTTTGACTTACGGGGGTTTTCATCAATGCATTAAATTTATTTGTTAATGCTTTATGTTCTGCTTTGAGTTGCGCCATTTCTTTTTTAATTCGTGAAAACTCAGCATTGTCTGCCGCTTCTTCGGTTACTTCTTGAGCTTCCTCAATGTTATCGATTGCTTGTTCAGCTTTTTCTTGAATTTCTTCGGCTGTTGCTTGTGCTGCTTCGACATTCCCGCTTTCAAGCTGTTCAATCAGTGTCTTTTTTTGTTCTTGCAGTTCTGCAATTGTGCTCTTAGCTTCTTCAAGCTCGGCAAGCAATGCATCAATTTCGTCTTGTGTCATGCTAAAATTCTCTCTTTTAGTGAGTTTTGATAAATTAATTTTTTTATTTGGTAAGCAATTATTTTTTTCAGAATTAAATAGTAAAACCGGCTCAGCTCGAAACCTCTTTTTATTGGCTGAAAAAGCAAGCCGTGAAGTTCCTGTACTCGCCGGCTGATCGGTAGCAGCCAAGCCGACAAGGTAAAAATCGCCGTCTTCCGGAAAGTCGGGTAAAATTTCAATTGATGAATAGATTTTCTGTTCTTGTTCATTCATAGATTGAAAAATAGCGTTAGCACGCAATCGAGCCATTAATCTTAGTTTTCCGTCTTTTTCCTCTAACTTTAATTCTTCAACCGTGCCCAAGTTAGCGGAAAATTGCCGCCAAAATGGTTCTTCATGCTCACACCAAACCAATGCCTGATATAATTCTGCACTGTAATTTTTTACAACACTTTCGAGCCATTCACGTTTGATTTCTCGCCCGTCGATTGTTTTGCCTTCTTGAGCAATGCATAACCAATCACTGATTTTGATTTCTGCCATATTTTTAACTTGGTTGAATTGATTTAAATGATGTGAGTATGTTAACGGCTAGTAATTTAGTTTGCACGGCGTGCGTTTCGGATATAAAGCCTTTTCCGAAAAGGGTTTGATGAATGTTTTATGTGATTACTAGACAATAGTTACATGAGATACAATACCGAACTAATTAAAGCAGCGCAGGCGCTATATTTAAAGCGTCACACGCCAAAAGAGATAGCCAAATCGTTACATTTAAAAAATGTAAGGATCGTTTACTATTGGGCGGAAAAGTATAAATGGTCGTTACTATTAAGTGAGGAATCGGTCGAAGATGCGATCAATCGCCGACTAGCGTTATTAATCGGTCGAGATGATAAAACTGAACTTGAATTAAAAGAGATTGAAAGCTTAGTTATTCAGCACGTCAAGCTTGTTAATGCTCGTTCTAAAACCCCAAAAAAGGCAGAATCAACCGAAATTACGAACAACGTTAATACTGCGGTAAATAGTGAACAAAATTTACAACAATCAAACGAAAAACCTGGTAAAAAGCCACGCCGACGCCGAAAAAATGACATATCAGGCATTACAAAAGAAACCTTTGACGACGTAGCACAAACGCTTTTATATCCGCACCAGCTTTATGTTAGAGAACACAAGCAAGCATCACGCTATCGCTTTATTTTAAAAAGCCGCCAAATTGGTTTTACGTTCTATTTTGCATTCGAGGCGTTTGAAGATGCGGTATTGACGGGCAATAATCAAATATTTGTATCATCATCAAAAGCACAAGCACGGGTTTTTTCAATGTATATAAAGCAGATTGCAGGTAAGTTTTTTGGTGTTGAGATCAAAGGTGGCGACTTTATTACATTGAGCAATCATGCCAATTTAATTTTATGCGCCAACAATGTAAGCACAGCTCAAAGTTACAGCGGTAACGTCTATTTTGATGAAGTTTTTTGGATGTCCAAATTTATCGACCTGTACACCGGCGCCAAAGCTATGGCAACGCTAGGGGATTTTAGAATAACGTTATTTTCAACACCAAGCACTAAAGATCACCCATGTTATAAATTATGGTCGGGCGAAGAATGGAAAGATGGATCACCAAAACGGAAAAATATCGACTTCCCGGCCGATGAAACGCTGCGCATGAATGGCACAATCTGCCCAGACAAGTTTTGGCGGTTACTTATCACGATGGAAGATGCAATCAACCTCGGTTTTGATAAAGTTGACATTGATGATCTAAAAGATTCGAACAGCACCCAAGCTTTTAAAATTCTGTATTGCTGTAAATTCGCTGAAAGCGGTAAAGGTGTTTTTGACTTTGAAAAATTGCAAAAATGCATTACTGATACTAGCAAATGGCAGGATTTAGACTTAAAAGCCGATCGGCCATTTGGAAATCGTGAAGTGTGGGCGGGCTTTGATCCGAGCCGAACACGTGACAACGCTACGTTTGTGCTAGTTGCTCCGCCGTTACACCCCGATGAAAAATTTCGGGTACTAACTATTTATCAATGGCGTGGCATGAACTTTAAATATATGGCCAACGAAATTAAAAAAATCAAGGCTAAGTTCAATATTACTTATATTGGCATTGACATAACCGGGATCGGCTACGGTGTTTATGAACATATTAAAGAGTTTGCACGGCGTGAAGTTCGAGATATTCACTATAACGTAAATATCAAAAATCAATTAGTTTTGAAAATGGTTGACGTAGTGGAAGAGGGGCGGATCGAGTGGGACGAGGAGCAAAAAACCTTAATCACGGCGTTTATGTCAATTGAACAACAAGCCACAGCCAAATCAAACCAGATCACATATGCCGCTAGCAGAACCGAACAAACGGGGCATGCCGACGAATTTTTTGCTATAGCGCACGCGGTATTTAATGAACCATTAAACAACACTAAAAAACGTCAATCAAAATGGGTATTACAAAAATGATAAATCTGTTTAAACGAAAAAAAGCACAAAAAACCGCTCGAATGAGTTCAATCGCATTTGAACGACCCGAAACGGTATTAACTGATCTAACGTACTATCATAATGCCCGCAATGAATATGAACGTGATTGCTATACGATCCCGATTGACCGGCTCGCCCTGTCACAACTGCCAAACATCAACGCACAGCACGGCGGAATAGTGCAAGCACGGCGTAACATGTTACTAAGCACGTACAAAAGTGGCGGATTAAGCAATATGCAAGCCATGTCGGCTTTTTTAGATTTAATTATATTTGGTGATTGTTATCTGCTAAAGCTGCGTAACGCCTTTGGTAATGTTGTGGGATTGACGCCGCTAATGTCGTTATATGTCAGAGCACAAAAAAACGATGATGAAAACGAAATAACTGGCTTTGTTTTCCCAAATAAAAATGAAACGATTATTTACCCGGTTGAAGATGTAATTCAAGTAAAAATGCCCGACACACAGCAACAAGTTTACGGTCTGCCTGATTATTTAGGTGGTGTAAATAGTGCCATGTTAAACAGTGAATCTACTATGTTTCGCCGTCGCTATTATAATAACGGGGCGCATATGGGTTACATTTTTTACGTTAATGACCCGAATATCACCGATGAGGTCGAAAATGAGATAAAAGAACGGATAGAGAACTCTAAAGGCGTGGGTAACTTTAAAAATATGTTTGTAAGTATCCCCGAGGGCAACCCCGAGGGTATAAAATTGATACCCGTTGGCGATCTAAACTCGGCCAAAGATGAATTTGCTAATATCAAAAATATTTCAGCACAAGACCTTTTAAATGCGCATCGTTTTCCTGCCGGCCTTTCGGGTGTTATTCCGGCCAACGGATCAAATACAGGGGATGTTACAAAGTTACGCAAGAATTATATGGCAACTGAAACCAAGGTTTTACAGGATTTAATTCGTGATTCAGTGAACAGCGATCAAGACATCATTAATTCACCATTTTCTAATCGATTACTATTTGATTTTGAAGTAATTATTTCAACAACTGATTAAAATATGTTATAATTGGCTCGTGTAGAACTTCCCGGGGAATAACATGAGCCGAACACCTTTATTATTCTGTCCCGAATGCGGCCAAAAAGCCGTAATAACCAAAACCGCACGAACCCACAAACTGCTAAATTATCAATATTGTTCATGTTCAGATCCTGAATGCGGCTTGACGTTTAGAATTAAATCGGAATTTGATAGAGTGTTAAGCCCGAGCGCAAAAGGACTAGATAGATTAAATGCTTATTTAGCCAGTCATGGCAATAATTCACAACTGGCTTTTGATGTGATTAATCCTGCGTAGTTTTGTCAATTTCTTTCATTTTTAATAATATTTCATGCAACAAACATAAGCCGATTTTTATATCATTGTTTGATAACTCAGCATCAATCATTAATTTGTTTAAAAATTCGGCTTGCTCTAACTTAATGCTATTTATTGTTATTTGATCCATTCTTTCACCCTTTGTTAACTGTGCATATATACAGTATATTTATACAGCTATCACTTGGCAAGAAAAAATTAAAAAAATGTGATCAGTGTCTAACTATTTGATTATTAATACATAAAGCCGCATAAAAAAACAGGTAAAAAATAAGCAGATTACAAAGCTGCCGAATTAACGACAGCCATTTCTATTCAGATTGTTCAATCACAGAATGCAACAAATCAGCAATACAGCAAATTATCACCATGAAATCGGTTGGAGTTGAATGTGCATTAATGCAATTACGGGCGATTGTTTCGGCTTGTTCGATTTTTGCAAAATTATTTAGATGGATGATAACATTTTCTGATGTGTCAACTGTTGTAAGTTGGTTAAAGTTTTTCATAGTATTTACCTTTGTATAATAAATTAAGTAAACACCAACAGCGATTCCAAGCGCTGGCGGTGAACTGAATAAGGTTGGAATTCCGCCTACAAAGAAAACGGCGAGCCTTTCGGCTCCCTTACCCAGCCACCATTGAAAAGGTATGACTAAGCGCGCATAAAAATACCGCGTTGAGCGGTTATGCTCTTTGTAAGTTTAGGATTCCAAGCCTAACGTTAGATTTTGCTAACGTATTTTTACTATATATCGATTTTAGTTTTATTGTCAACATGTGTATTAATTCCTGTTTTAAGTTGAAACGGTATAGATTCCTGAAAGTTTTTTACAAAATTTAAAAACTCCACTCTATATCCGGCGGCGTACCACTCCATTTTTGGCGTAAGTCGATTATGGCCAACTTGTCTTTAACCCATTTTATTAGTAATTTGTCACTAAATTTTAGTTCCCGACCCGCTAAAAGATGATTTAACTGATGAGAATTGTAATTGATTTGATGTTTTTTTAGCTCATTTATCACTTTTTGACGCTGATCGTCCTGTGGTGATTTTTTAACCTCCGTACAGTTATTGACAGAACTCCAAGGGGCGCATTCGCGCCTATTTTTAGAGACAATAGCCCATTTAATTAGCCGCGTACAAATAAATGACGCAGCACCAACCAGCGGCGAAAAAACACCCTTTATTTTTTGTATAGTCTCCTCGAATTGATTTTGCTCGTCCTCGTACGAAATTCTGACCCGCAGGTCTTTGCGCTGAACCATCGCACCCCCCTGTAGCTGCGTATACGCCGCCCAGTCGCCCGCATCGGCTGCGGCCAAAACCGGATCAATAGCTGGGCTTTCGACTTTTTGACTGCCGAGTCGACGCAGTTCACGCCACACGGTTACTGGTGCGCCGCCGATCTGCTGAAATTGACGAATGCCCCAGCGGTTCGCCCAAGCCGTTACGTTCTTCGCCATTTCTTTTAGGTTTTGTCCTGTTTCGTCGTCCGTTTCATTATCTAGCTGATAGCCATCAATATTTTTTGAGATGTACTTGGCAATATAACCCGTTGCAGTGCCTTTCTCTTTTTCGATATTTTCAAACTTAAAGCGGGCGTACTGTGCACCTTGTTCGCTACCGTCCGCCTCCAATGCGTATGATCGCATAATGTCGTAAACTTGCTGCTTATGTTCGGGCAACATAAAAACCAATATATGCCAATGTGGTGTCCCGTCGTGATGCGGCTCAGCAACTCTAAAGCCAAAGATTTTGATATTTTCACGATTAAGCTTTGCCCTGATTTTTGCCCATACGCCACATAAATAACGCTGCGTGTCCCGTGGCGTGCCGCCGTTCCAGTTTTTCACAAAACCACCTTTGGCGTGTACTGAGTGATATTTAGATGGTGCGGTCAATGTTATAAATGCCCCCTCATAGCCGTACTCGTCGGCGATATCCTCAAAGCCTCGCATACGGACCATTAATTCGCAACGACGGATTGCAGGGTTGGCATTTGATTTATCGACCTGTAAAACTAACTCGAACTGTTCGCCGGTTTCGACATTTTCGATACATTGATTTTTTAACCATTCTCTATTTTTTCTTTTTTGCTCTTTCCATTCACCCACGCAAGTGCGGCTTGCGTAAGGGCTTGCGGATTTCTGAACTTGCCCAGCGGCAATAGCTAAATGTTCACGTTGAAAAGCCCACTGGCGTTTTAATCTGCTTTGCCACCATTTGTTATCTGATAATTTTGCCAATGCGATAACAATTTGCTGTTCACTGATTTCACCTTTTTTATAATCAGCAAAATAAGGGGCTGTAATTTTTAGCGGCTTGAGTTGCCCTAATGCAAATTTATAGATAGCTAATTCGTGAGCGTTATTGCTTAACTTAAATTCGTCAGTTTCTAAAAACTTAATAATTAGACTGTGCATATAGTTAGCAATCTTCCCACCAAGTTCTTCAACGTCGATTTTGTCTAAAATTGGTAATCTCGATAATTGCTCATAAAATTCTTGTACAATCAGGCTTTCCCCTGCATTTTTGATTGCGTATTGCTGTTGCACTTCGGTACATCGAGTTAGTCCACAAGTGCGTAAATAAGTATTGGCTGTTTTTGAACCTTTTTCTTGATACAGGGTTGCATATTTGCGAGCAAAATAACTACCAATAAATTGCGGGACGTCACTAAAATACGGGTGAAAATAGTCATACTCATGCGGAATCTGTTCCCATAGTGGACGCTCAATAATTGTTAAATCACGAGGCGCACGGTGGGCTGTTGCGTATTGTGATTTTTGTTGAATGAATTTAGTCGGCAAAAATTTACCGACGGTATCGTAAAAATCACGCATACCAGAAAGCAGGGCGTGTTTAACCCCGTCACTTAATATTGGTAGATTCTGCGTGATTGTAGTCATGTTATTTGCTACGTTTTTTATTACGATTTTTTCGCGCCACTCGGCGGGCTTTTGCTATGCCTGTAGGCGTGTGTGCGGTTTTATTTTTGCCTTTGCCTTTCCTCAATTTCTGTGGCTGCATAACGATCACTGAACGTTCCAAAGAGTTAGCAGCACGTAATAAATATTTACATATATAATTGAACACAGTTACACCTCCCTAATTTTGATGATGATTGTTAAAGCATATCCGGCGTTAATACGCCTATGATTTCTTTTGCAGGCTCGCGGTTACCATTTGCCGCAACCGACCGCGGGGCGTCGATTTCGTAGATTTCGAAATCACTAAAAATACCTCTTACTATTGCGTTGTTACTGTTTGATACGATCGCAGTTGCCCCACGCCTGACAGCATGAACCAGTAAATCACGTAGCAATTTCGTAACTGGGTAATTAAATTTGTGGGGAGTGTAGCCGGTGAAAATATCGTTTTTAGTGCCCGAAATGTACGGCGGATCGCAATAAATAACGTCGCCCGCCTCGGCCATTTCGATCGCCGCTCTAAAATCTGCTGCTATTAATGTAACTGGGGTAGAAACCAGCTTATTGCTGAATGCGATTAGCTCAGCCTTGGGGAAATAAATTTTTTTATATTTGCCGCTCGGCACATTAAATTCACCTTTTTGGTTATAACGACAAACACCATTAAAACAATGACGATTTAAATAGATAAACTCAACGGCACGCTCCAACGTAAAGGGTTGCGTTATATTGCAATTAAAGCGGCAGCGAACTTCATAAAAATCGATGTCACTATCAAATAGTGATTGAGCGGTATTTACTAATCTGACTAAATCATCACGTAGCCAGCAATAAACATTAATTAAATCACGGTTTTTATCAGCTAATATATAGCTATTATAATTTGTATTGATAAACACATTACCCGCCCCAACAAACGGCTCTATTAGCCGCTTGCCGTCTGGCAAGTGAGGTAATAATTGAGGAATAAGCCGACCTTTACCGCCGACCCATTTTAAAAAGGATTTTTCTACACACATTTTTTGAGCCTTAAAAGATTTGGGGCTGATTGCCCCGATTGATTATTGATTGATGAATTTATTCTGTTTCGTATTTTTTGACTTCAAACTCAAGAATATCTGTAAAGTTATCAACCGCGGAATCATATAAACCGATTGCTTCACAAACAATCGCATCGCTACCGCACGCAATAGCAAAGATTGTTGCACACTTTAATTCTTTTACTTGCTCTTTAGAGATGCTCATTACTCGCACGCCATAACCCACAATTAGCTCAAACTGATAATCATCTACATTTATAACTTTAATTGTTTTGCAAGATTTATTTTCAAATTCACAAAGCATCTGCTTTTCTCCTTTATTTTTTTGTTTGAAGTAGCGGTGTTTCACGCTGCAAACACCAAGATTTTTCAAAGTGATCCGCAAGTTTTTGCAGTTCCGCAAGTATGCGGACGTGCTGCGGGGTATAACCCATGGCGGATCGCAATTTATTTACTAACCCCATGCTTTACCTCGTGTTCTTCTTTTTGCTTACAATAAACACACAAACTACAACCCGGCACGGCGTCACGCCTTGCCTCAGGTATTGGCTCGCCACATTCGTGGCAATAAAGCGAAGACACTCCACTGTAAACCTTTGCACTTGCATTTTTCACAGCCGCGGCGACAATTGTTTCAATGTGTGCTTGTGCAATATCTGCTAAATCTGTCATTAAATATCTTCCCGTTGTTGCGATCGCATGACTTCGGCTTCTTGTTCTAACAGCTCCGCCGATTCGATCGGTGTTAAGCAGCTGGTGCGGATATGTGTAGCTAGTCGTTCCAACTTTGCCGTAAATACGTCACAGAGTCCGCTTTTTGTTTCTTCTTTTGCTTGATTTAGAGCCTGCAATAATGCATCGCCCGATAATGCTGTCATTTTCATTTATGCCACCTGTATTTTGTTTCTTTCTTAAAATCCTGTTCTTCACATAGTCCGAATGCATCAATAATTGCTTGCAACCTGCGTAAACCTTTCTTTAAGTCGTCGACTTCTTTATCTGTCAGATTGTCATATTGCATTTGCCAAGCATGAGTAAATTGACTATCTGAGTTATAAATTTCCGTTGTACGCAATTCGATGCCCGACGCGCTGAGCAATAAACGTTTTTGCCCGGGCTTTAAATTGTTAAAAGCAGAACGAGCCAGACTACGTTTACCGCTCAAAATTTGATGAAACTCACGCAATAAGCTGCGTGGGTTAACTGTTTGTTGGTTTTGCATGGTTTTCACCATTCACTAACTTAATTACTTGCCCGTTTGACTTTTCGATATAGCCTTTCGGATTGTGGCTATTAATCTTGATATAAATTAAAGTCGATTTATTAGCCGACTTTGGGCTTAAATAGATTGCGTGGCTCATACTTAACCCTCAAAAATTAAATTGATTCGTTTTTTACTTTCCATTGCCGCACCTGCTGAGATATCGAACATATTAATCAGTGTACGGGTACGGCTTGATTTTTCTGAAACAGGTTTCTTCTTGACCGGAAGCTCCCCTTTTTTGACATATTTTTTAACTGTTTCAAGAGGTAAACCGGAAAGTTCAGCGTATCGTTCGACAGTTACCCAAGGTCCAAACTTTAAAGTTATTGAAATTGGTTCGCTCATAGTGCATTATGTCCTTTTTGGAATTATTGACCTTTATTGACCTTTATTGATATTTAAAAATAACCATATTGTGTTTTTTAATTAATTTAAAACACAATATGGTTAATGTCAACACTTTATGGTTAATTTTGTTTTTGTGCATTTGAGAGGGGAAATGGTTAAGTTTGATAATAGTAAAAATGTTGTTAACAGAATGGTTAATGCATACAAATTGAAAACGGTCAAAGCATTGTGTAGCCACTTTGATGTGGGGTTAAGCGTTATAACAAATAGAATATTAAGAAATTCTTTTCCTGCTGAATATGTCATTCAATGTGCATTGGAAACTGGGGCTGATTTGAGTTGGCTTTGCACGGGCGAGGGTGAGCCAAACATCGACGGTATCAAAACAGAAAAAAAATCAATTGAACTATCAAGCGAAGCGTTGGAAAAACTGGAACGAATTGCAGCACTAAAAAAGGATAATTTAATCACTGAAAGTGAATATCAATTATTAAAAGGTAGTATTTTTAAGAACCAAGTTTAATTTACAGAAATAAAAAAAGGAAATGGGATGACAATTTCAGAGTATTTATTAAAGGCAATTGAATCAGGTGAAGTGCTTAATATTATTTATCATGGCGGATCAAAACCGGGCGGAATGAGAACAATTATACCGCGTAGTGCAGACGGCGGAGCGCTGAGAGCGGTAGATGTTGAAACAAACCGAGTAAAGTCATTCAGTATAAAAAAAATAGAAATTCTTGACGAGAAAAACGAGATAATTAAATTTGATATTGATGAAAAGAAAATAGAAGAATTCCAGAGCTTAACAATAGAGCGAATCTATGAACAATATAAAGATACGCTAGAAGGATTTGGTTGGCAGACTTTTTTACAAAATGGCATGGATGACTACTGGAATGAGATAACATACATCACCTTGCACGATTCATTCAAAAACGGAAAGCCTAGGGCAAACCCCAATGTATACATATATCAATCCGAATCGAAACATAGACCATTCGGAGTGGGAAGCGTAAGAATGGAAACAAGGACATATTCAAATTTAAACAATGCATTAAAGCTGTTCCTAGAAGAAGCTAAAAATTGTGAAATAAAGAATCCAAGAAAATAACAAAAGGCTAAAATTCTGGGATGAGCGTACGCAAGCAATCCAACGGCAAATGGCTGTTTGAAAAATACTTAGAGGGTGGCAGGCGCATCCGCAAAACCTTTGCAACAAAAGGCGAAGCGCTTGCCTATGAAAGCTATATCGAAGAACGAGCAGCTACCAAGCCTTGGATTGCTGAAAAGCAAGATCGGCGGCGTTTGTCTGACTTAGTGAATACGTGGTATTTATCACATGGAAAAACACTAGCGGACGGCGAGAGAGAAAAGCGGATATTAGACTTTATTTGTGAAAGCCTAGGGGATCCACTTGCCGATAACTTCACTACAAAGGATTTTACAAATTATAGACAAAAGCGATTAAGCGGTGAAATTTACAGAGTAAAATCTAAACAAACAGTATCAAAAAGGACATTGAACTTAGAGCTTGTTTATTTACGCTCCGTCTTTAATGAGCTAAAAAGACTTGGAGAGTGGGACAAGCCAAATCCCTTGGAAAATATAAAACAGTTCAAAACAACAGAGCAAGAAATGGCGTACCTTACAGCAGAGCAGATCGATGCTGTGCTAACAGAAGCTGCGTTAAGCACAGATAAAGAACTGTTACTTAAAGTAAAGATAGGGTTGTCAACTGGGGCGCGTTGGTCTGAAATATGCGATCTGACTGCATCACAAATAAAAGACGGTCGGATTACATTTATCAAAACAAAAGGACGGCGTAACCGTTCAGTACCGATCGCGCAAGAGCTATTAAACGAATTACCCAAAACCAAGGGCAAGCTATTTAAATGTACTATTAGTGATAAATACTTTCGAAAAATGATTGAGAAGTGCGGCATTGATTTGCCCGACGGACAACTAACTCATGTATTACGCCACACTTTTGCTAGTCATTTTATGATGAACGGGGGCAATATCTTGGTACTACAAAAAATACTTGGGCATACTGATATTAAAGTCACAATGCGTTATGCTCACTTTGCACCCGATCACTTGGAGGAAGCAGCGGCATTAAATCCACTAATTAAACGCTAAAAAATGGCGGTAAAATGGCGGTCGAGTTGCCCCTTATCGACCATTAAAGACCTTTATTGACATTGTAAAATATTGATTTATTTATAAGTTGTTGTTTTTTAATGTGTGAGTTAAGGATTGCAAATCCGTCTACCTCGGTTCGATTCCGGGACGCGCCTCCATTTTAATAATCTTTATTTAGAATAATCTTATAATCACTTTATGCGAATTTGTCATTAATCAAATATTGTATATTAACGATTTATATTAACTTTAAATATGTCAACATGTTTTTAATATTTATTTTTTAGTTTATTGAGATAGGCTATGAGCTATTTTAATTATCATGCGAAAGCAAAGAATCTAATAAAAAAAGGTTGTCTTATTCGGTATGAATTTGTAGATAATTGGAATAACATTAAACCGGCATTAGTTTTATATTTTAATGGGGCTAAACCTATGCCTATTAGGGAATATCGCTGGAGTGAATATTTACCTTTACTTAATAATGCTGATTAAATTATTTGCAATAAATGTTTTATCTATAATTTAATTTTCTGTCTTTATACAATAAGATATTTATTAACTTTTAGTGCAGTAGGCTTATAAACATTTGCTATGCTGATAATAGCTGATTTATTTGCTTTGCTTTTAAATAAAGCTAAATATGGTGATACTTTGATTGCTTTGATAATATATATTTGCCAATCAAAATTCTAAAGCGTAAAATGCCCTCTATTTTGCTTAACCTATTACTTAATATGTAATACTGACTTGAAATCAGAGGCATTTTTGATGACACTTTTATATGCTAAACCAGAATTACTTTCTCCTGCCGGTTCTTTAAAAAATATGCGTTATGCGTTTGCCTATGGGGCTGATGCGGTATATGCAGGGCAACCTAGATATAGTTTGCGGGTTCGTAATAATGAATTTAATCATGAAAATTTAGCAATTGGTATTAACGAAGCCCATGCTCAAGGCAAAAAGTTTTATGTGGTAGTTAATATTGCTCCTCATAATTCTAAACTCAAAACTTTTATTCGTGATTTAGAACCCATTGTAAATATGAAACCTGATGCTTTCATCATGTCAGATCCAGGTTTAATCATGTTAGTTCGCGAACATTTTCCTGATATGGAAATTCACTTATCTGTACAATCGAACGCTGTTAACTGGGCAACAGTAAAATTTTGGCATCAAATGGGATTAACTCGAGTCGTTTTATCGCGTGAATTATCACTTGATGAAATTGCTGAAATCCGTGAAAAAGTTCCTGAAATGGAGTTAGAAGTGTTTATCCATGGCGCATTGTGTATGGCATATTCTGGGCGCTGCTTGCTTTCGGGCTATATTAATAAGCGTGATTCAAATCAAGGAACATGCACTAATGCCTGCCGTTGGGAATATAAAGTTGCTGAGGGTAAAGAAGACGAAGTGGGGCAAATTGTACATAAATGTGAACCGATCTCGGTAAAACAAGTTGAACCAACATTAGGAATTGGTCAAACTACTAGTAAAGTATTTATGCTTGAAGAATCAGGTCGCCCAGGTGAATATATGCAAGCTTATGAAGATGAGCATGGTACATATATTATGAACTCAAAGGATTTAAGAGCAGTGGAACTAGTAGATGATTTAACAAAAATTGGTGTCCATTCGCTCAAGATTGAAGGAAGAACTAAATCTTTTTATTACTGTGCAAGAACAGCACAAGTGTATCGCCAAGCTATTGATTCTGCCAGTGAAGGTAAGCCTTTTGATCCTCGCTTGTTACAAGATCTTAATGCTCTCGCTCATCGAGGGTATACAGAAGGATTTTTGCGTCGCCATAAGCATGAGGAAATGCAAAACTACGAACATAGCCATTCAGTTTCGGAAAGGCAGCAATTTGTTGGTGAGTTTTCTGGTAAACGATTAAATGGGTTGGCTGAAGTTATCGTAAAAAATAAATTCTCTGTTGGAGATAGCGTTGAAATTATGACACCGAAGGGTAATAAAACTTTCACGATTGAGCGAATGGAAAACAAAAAAGGACAACCTGTTCCTGCTGGTTTAGGTGATGGACATATTGTTTATATTCCAATTCCTGAAGAAATCGATTTAAATTATGCATTATTAATGCGTAATTTTGATTAGTTTGGTTAAGCATAAAAAACTGTTCGGAATGCTCGAACAGTTATATTAAACAGAATCTTATTATTGACGAATTAAATTGTCTCCATAACCTATCCATTTATAGGTAGTTAAAGCTTCAAGCCCCATTGGTCCGCGTGCATGTAGTTTTTGTGTACTAACTGCTACTTCTGCACCTAATCCAAATTGCCCACCATCAGTAAAACGTGTTGATGCATTGACATAAACTGCAGCTGCATCAACCTGATTTACGAACTGTTCTGCATTAAGCAAGTTACGCGTGAGAATGGATTCTGAATGACCCGTACCATATTTGCGGATATGCTCTACAGCCAGCTCAAGTGAATCAACAATGATCACGTTTAAATCTTTTGATAACCATTCTTGCTGTAATTCTTCATTTTTTACTGGTAGGATAGTTGCATTACCTGTTTTTAATATGTCATAACAGTCTTGGTAGGTATGTAATACGACGTTATTATCTGCCATGACCTGACAAAGTTTTGGTAAAATTCGGTGGACTAGTAACGTTTCAAGCGTATTACAAGTGCTTGGACGCTGAGTTTTGGCGTTGGCAATAATAGATCTTATAGATAGAAAATAGCTGTTCCCAAAGTTGAATAAGCTTACTTTGTCCAACAGAAGCGAGCAATTGCTTTGAAGCAACGGTATTAGGTAGAGTGGGGTAGTTAAGATATTCGCGACCTGCTGCAATTGCACCTGATGTAACAATAATAATTTTATGTCCATCTTGATGTAAAAGTGCGCATTGTTGAATAATTTTAATTATTTGTGCTTTATCTAATTGCTTAGAGCCACCAGTAAGCACACTAGTACCTAATTTAACAACAATTGTTTGTTGTTTTTTGTTGCTCATAATATTACTCTTTTGTTTAAACGTGAATTATAGAACTGACTCCATCCATTTTACTGATTGTGTTAACGCTTGATGCAAGCTTTTCTGTAATTGTTTTTTAGGAACAGTTACTACTTTGTTTTGTTTCGTTGAATGAATTAATTTTGCTTCACAAAGATCACTTAACTTATCACCCTCAAAGAGGATATTCATAACAGGCACATGACAAGAATGAGTTAAAAGTCCTTGATTTTTTAGTGAAAAATAATTTAATTCTGCTGCCAATTGTTGGTTGGATATTGAAGGTAATCCCAAACGGCTAGCTAACATATCTTTATAACTATTCGGTAGATTTTTTTGCAGATCTTTATCAACAAAGATTTGATGAATAAACGGAGTAAAATTAAATACGCCTTTTATTTTATTTGGCATCAAATAAGCTAAGCGTGTAGCAATATGCGAACCAAACCTAAATCCAGCAACAATAATCCGATGATCATCTATCCATGGAACAGAAGACAACTGCTCTAATATAGCTTGATGAATTTGGCTACTATTTTGTGATAAAGAAAAGTTACGGCTATAACCAACAGTTGGTAGATCAACAGTTAGCATGGCAAATCCAAGCGGCGCTAAAAATTCACTAAAATAACGATAATAATCGATCTGCAAATTGCCTAACGCATTACAAATCAACACAACAGGGCAAGTCCCTTCGCATTTTGGTAAATGTAAAATTGTTTTGACACTACGATTATCGACTTTAAATTCCAGTTCTTTTATCAAAAATGGCGAAAATTGAAGAGCTTTTGCATAATATTGATAAGCGCATGTTTGGGCATACATTGCTAGCTGGTCATTTTTAAAATGAGGATAACTAGCAATACTTGCATATATGCTGGCTATAAGATAATAATTGTGTAAATTATTTTTATTTTCATCTATAAGATTTGCTTCATCAATTGATTCAGCTTTAGCTTGCCATACTGCCGCTTGATTTAAAAATTCATAGGTCCAGTTGCCAGATTGATAACCAACAACAGTGTCTAGGCAGGTATCATTTGTGTGGATTCGAGTTGAAGCGGCAATTTTTGATAAAACCGCTTCAGCCTCTAATTTGGGTAATCCACGCCAATGCCATAAAATGGGATTAATAATTCGATACCATCTGAAGTCAATTTCCCCATCTAAGGTGCTAATGCTACTACCATTACTATTATCAATGCGATTGATAAGTGTTGAAGTTTCAGGATAATCAAATTGTGGTTTAAATATCTGTTCAGTTAGATTTTCGGTAGTTGCCATAACAACCTTAACTTCCTTATCAATTATTTATGATCGCTAATAGGTTTAACAAACATGACTCCTGTATCCCATGGCTGTTCAATCCAAGTATCTTGTGCAATATCGACAACATAATCATCAACAAGTGGTTTGCCAGCAGGTTTTGCAAAAATAGTAACAAAGTGAGCTTTTGGGTATATTTCACGGATAGTATGAGCGGTATTACCAGTATCGACCAAATCATCAACAACAATAAAACCTTCACCATCGCCATTAGCTTGTTTTAATATTAATTTTTCTCTTTGGTGATCATGATCATAACTTGAAATGCAAACAGTATCGACATAGCGAATACTTAATTCTCGGGCTAAGATAGCAGCAGGCACTAATCCACCACGGCTAACGGCAATAATACCTTTCCATTGATTTGCAGGTAATAAGCGCTCAGAAAGTTGGCGCCCATAGGATTGCAACATTTCCCAAGTAACATTGAATTTTTTCTTTTCAGCAATAAGCTCTGCCTTATGTTGTTTTTTGGCTTGTATTTCTTCTTCTGTTAATAAAATTTGATCTGTTGACATTGAGTAACCTGCAATTTTAATCGATTGTATGAATAAATAAATATTAATGAACTAAAAATAGATGTAAAATTGCACCTTATTATAATGTGATTCAATAAAAAAAACCACTCATTAATTTATTACATACTTAATATTGAGGTTATATTATGCTTTCTACCTTAACGCCTAAATTTGTTTGGCAGATTTTTAATGATATTTGTAAAATTCCGCACCCATCTCACCATGAACAAATGATAACTAAATATATTGTCGATTTTGCTAATACTCATGGTATTGATTGCAAACTTGATAAAGTAGGTAATATTTTGTTAAGTAAACCTGCTACCAAAGGTATGGAAGAGTGCCCATCAATTGCATTACAGGCTCACATGGACATGGTGCCACAAAAAAATGAAGGTACTAGTCACGACTTTTTAACTGATCCAATTCAAGCTTATGTCGATGGTGAATGGGTAAAAGCCAAAGGAACGACATTAGGTGCTGATAATGGCGTTGGGTTAGCATCTGCGTTAGCCGTTTTAATCGATCCTGCTGTTGAACATGGACCGATTGAAGTATTGATAACAGTATCAGAAGAAACTGGGATGCACGGTGCCTTTGGTTTACAACCTAATTGGTTAAAAAGTCACTATCTAATTAATACTGATTCTGAAGATGAAGGCGAAATATTTACAGGATGTGCTGGCGGCGTTGACTTTACTACAACCTTTGCCGTTACTTATGCAGTAATGCCAGAAAAGCATGATTGTTATATGAATATTTCACTTAAAGGATTAAAAGGTGGACATTCAGGTTGTGATATTCATCTTGGTCGTGGTAATGCAATTAAATTGATGGCTCGTTTTTTAGCGCAATATGCACAAGATATCTCGTTTAGATTAGCTGATATAAAAGGTGGTTCACTACGTAATGCAATCCCAAGAGAAGCCTTTATTGAAATTACACTAAATAAACAAGATCTGCCAAAATTAGAAGCCATGGTTAAACAATATCAAACAATTTTACATAATGAGTTAGGTCATGTAGAACCTGCTATCGAAATAACGTTATCGGAAGTTGAATCAAACAAAGTAAAACGCGTATTAACTACAGAACATCAAAATAAAATTATAAGCTGGTTAAATTCAGCGCCTAATGGTGTAGTTAGAATGAGTAATCAACTTCATGGTGTGGTTGAAACATCGCTCAATTTAGGTATTGTCAGTATTGAGGACAATCAACTTAATGTCCATTTTCTAATTCGTTCTCAAGTCGATAGTGCTAAAGATGCGGTTGTATCAACTTTGATATCTCTTAGTCAACTCGTAAATGCCAATTATGAAATAAGCGGTGGTTATTCAGGATGGGAACCTAATTTAGATTCACAACTACTAAAATTAGCCAAAGATAAATATCACGAAATTTTTTCTCAGCAAGCAAAAATAATGGTGATTCATGCAGGTCTTGAATGTGGTTTATTCAAACAAAGTTACCCAAATATGGATATGATATCAATTGGACCAACGATTGTTTCGCCGCATTCACCAGATGAAAAAGTTAATATTCAAAGCGTTTATCGTTATTGGGAATTATTGATAGCAATCTTAAAATCAGCAAACCACCTAAAATAATCTAACGTGTACCTGCCGATCTTTATCGGTAGGTATTTTGAAGATATTGCTCGTGTTTATATTTACTAAAAAAACAATTCAAAGAAGAATTACAGTTAATTAAAAATCCTGAAAAATGGGCTGAATATGCCTTTTCAAGCCTTAATCATCAACAATATTATGTGACAATCTTAGCAGGAGAAACTCCCTTAGCTTGCATAAATAATTCATTTTATGGAATAGACCTTAGCTTTTTAGAATAAATAAACGGATGTAAAGTCTGCACCGCCGCCGATAAAATTCCAATAACCAATATACCCGCATTTGGGATATGTCAAAAAACGCAACAACCTTGCGTACCGGTTCCGTTAGAATGGAAAGACACCTACAAAGTAAAAGTCAAAGGCAACCAAACCCTACTCTATAAAAGCACCTTACCGTGCAGTTTGGGCGGCAAAATAGAATTTATAACCAGCGGACAAATCCCCGTAAGCCGAGAAGACTTAGATAAACTAACCGAAGAAAACGCCGAAGACCCGCCGCAAGAAGAAGGCTTAAGTTGGTGGGATGCAGTAGAAATAGTACCCTTTGCAGGCGGTGTGGTTGGTATGGTACGTTCAGGAATTAAAGGAGACTGGGTAGGATTTGGATTGAGCGCAGCCTCTTTAGCACTAGATATAGGAGGTTTATTTTCATTTGGCGCAGGAAATGCCGCTTCAGTAGCAGTAAAAACAGCAAAACTGGCCAAAGCGGCCAGTAAAGTAGGCAAGGCAGCATCCAAAATAAGTAAAGCCGCCCTAACCGCAGGCGGAAAACTGCTAACCAAAGCAAGTGCTAAAGCAGCAGCCAAAGCCCTTGCCAAAAAAGCCGACGACATAGCCATACGATACGGCAAAGTATGCGTATTCGCTTGTTTCCCGGCCGGAAGGCCTGTTCACACACAGCAAGGCATAAAAAAATAGAACAAATACGCGATGGAGATCGGGTATGGTCGCAAAACCCAACCAATGGCGATAAGCCTAAAAAAAGTAACCGCCATAATCCGCAAACAGATAGACACCACCGTACAAATAGAACTGGAAGGCGAAACCATAGAAACCACCGCCGAACACCCCTTCTACACCAAACAAGGCTGGAAAGATGCCGCCGACCTCACCGAACAAGACCACATAAAAACCAAAAATAAAAAATGGTACCGCGTAAAAAGACAAAACTTTCTTTATACTAAGAAAAAAGTCTATACTTTTGAAGTAGAAGACTGGCACACCTACTTTGTTGGCAAACTCGCTTGGCTGGTGCATAATGCTAAGCCTTGTTTGAGCGGAATATTCAAATTCATAGAAAGATATGGGATAAAATCTTACAAGGAATTAAAGGCATTAGTTAAAGGAAAAGGTCTTCAAGTTCATCATTTTATTGAAAAAAGATTTGCAAATATATTAGGTGTAAATAAGAGAGAAATTCTATCTATTGTGTTAACAAAAGAAGAACATCAAATCTTCACTAATGCATGGAGAAAAGCTATACCATACGGAACTAAACCTACTAAAGAACTTATAACCAAAGTAGCAAAAGAAATATATAAATACTATCCAGAAATATTAAAAGTATTAAAATTATGAAAATAAAATATAGATTTTTTAAAAATTTTTCCTTAAAAGAAGTTTGTAAATTAAAAAATATAAATATTTATGTCGATGTGGGATGTGATGCTTTTACATTCTATGAAAATGACGAAACGAACGAGCAACTTCAATCCATATTCGGAAGCAACTATAAAAACTATGTTACTGTTGTCAAAACAGAATTTTCAGAAAACGAAAGAATTAATGCCGATTATTTATCAATTAAGTCTAGTAAAATATTGGGATATCCTCAACCAGAAGACTTAGATGGAAATGATGAATTGGAAAAATTTCCTTTTAATGTTTTTCCTTATTTAAACAATGTATTTGAAATAACAAAAAGAAGTGAGCATTTTGGAATTATTAGAGGAAAGCAAATTGGAAATATCTCACTATTAAGCGAACCTAAATGGAATAAAAAGGGTATAGGAACAATATATTGGCTTGAAGATACATTTTTTACTACACCTTCAATTTATGAAAATATATTTAAACCACTAAATATACAAAGCAAAAGTGTAATTGGGTATGGTAATCAAAAACCTCTAGTTACAGTAGTTCAATTGTTACCACAAGGAATATCCTCATCTAAATTAAATATAAATGATAATAATATAGATGAGAAAACACATATCCCAGAGTGGGAAATTACTAGGTTTCATTTAAACAATAAAGGATTTTTTCCGTCTTTTGAAAATCATCCTGGAAATTTTGATTTTTTTGTATCTCAAGAAAATTTTGGTTCCGGTCATGCCAATTATAAAGAAGTCTTTGTATCGCAAAAGCTATATCAACTTTTAAAAAATAATAATATAAAAGGACTAGATTATTACCCAGTAAAGAAATAGTAAGCCGAAAATTTACACAGTTAGGGAAAGTAACAGAAAGAACAGCAAAAAAATATATTGATGAACTCACTAGCAAATACGCCCCCGGTACCGTTATTAAAAACCCCGAGCGTAATGCGGAAAAATTTCCAAAGAAGTTTTAGAGTACGCGGCAAAACATAACATAACAATAAGAGATATAAAAAGTCTATACTTTTGAAGTAGAAGACTGGCACACCTACTTTGTTGGCAAACTCGCTTGGCTGGTGCATAATGCTAAGCCTTGTGGTACTGATACAATTAAAGGAGTTATTAATTGGTCTTCTAAAAGTGTAAAAACTTTTGGACATACATTTTTGAAGCATGGACAAAATAATTTCAAAAAATTACAAGAAGTTGCAAGGAAAAAAATATATCACAAGGTATATGGAAAAATGATAAAGAAGCAGCTAAATTAATAGAACAAAATTTTAATAAATTAAAAGTAGGAGAGAATATTATAGATTTACCTAAAGGTTTAGGGCAAGTGATTAAACCTGATGGTTCAGTTGTTGAAGCTACAAAAGCTATTATTATAAAAAATCCTGATGGCTCAACTAATATTTTAACTACAGCTTACCTTAAAATAATACCTCAAAAAAAAATGAAATTTGATTTAATCATTGAAAAACCATTAACGAAACTAACTGACTTTAAGTTTGAGTTATATGATAAAGATTCCTTAACAGAGGCACTTTCTATCATTGAAGATGCTATTTATCAAACTCATAAAATAAAGTTTTATTTCAATTCACTAGGTGAAGTATGGAACGTTACTGTATTTGGTGATCTCTCTGTTTTTCTGGAACAATTAGATGATATATTAAAAGTCACAAAAGGTGTTAAAAAACAACATATCTTAGATTTTTACGAAGTAGGAACAAATAGAAAATTACTTTTAATTCATGATAAAAAAATAGTTGAAATTAAAAACATTTCAACTACTGGTTGGAAACCTTCTATAACAGCCGAAACACAAGATGACTTAAACAATCAAATATTATTTTTTGTGAAGAAATTGAAAGGTATTGTAGAAATAATATGCCCAGAAGTGAATCAAATAGCTATAATAAAAAAGTGGTACAACTTATTTCAATAAAATTAAATGTGAATTGTAAAACTAAACAAGACAAATAGAAGACTGGCACACCTACTTTGTCGGCAAACTCGCTTGGCTGGTGCATAATGCTAAGCCTTGTATTAATGCAATAAAAGGAACTTCGGAAGCAATAAAGAACAGAGTTCATCAAATTTCTAAAAAAAATATCCGAACCATACTAAAATGATTGAAAATGCGATAAAAAAGGTCATCCAACTAAAAACTTAAAACGAGGAAATGGAACTAATGCTGCTAAAAAGAATCGTTATGAATCTCAAAAAGCTATATGTAAAAAAAATGGTGCTCCTCAGAATGGATATGATTATGATGAATATCCTTATGCCTCAACAGAACAAGGAGGTAGAGGAGCACATATAGAAGAAGTCGCCAGTGCAGAAAATCAAGCAGCAGGAAGGGATTTAGGAAATTTTTATAGAGAAAATGATATTAAACCTGGCGATACTTTTGACATTGAATTAATTGAATAAAATTATGGAACAACAATTTATATTGTACTTACAACAATCAGATAAGTTAAGAAGCGGTTATTACACAAGTTTACTCCCCATATATAATAATTGGGAAGTTAAATTAAAAGAAGTTATGAATGAAATCCCTGAATTATTTAAAATAATCTATAGTAGAATATCAGGAACTAAATATGAAATTGATAACCAAATATTCATGGATTTTGTACCTGGTTTTTTATTAATACATATTTTAGAGTACCATCAAAATTATCTTGATTTGAATAAAATAACTAATAACTTAGAAACAAAAGGAATTTTTTATCCTATTGTTAGAAATTATTCTTCTGATTTCATAGCAATGGATAAAGACTTAAATAAGATTTATTTAATATATCATGATGATCCCAAAATTTATTTAATTCATAATGATGCAAATAAGTTTTTAAAAACATTAAATGAAAATTACAAGCAAAACGTCTATTTTCTTGATCAAGACGGTTATTTAGATTATAACCAAGATTTAGAATATAAAGTAGCAAAAGAAATAAATAAAGATATTGATTTTTGGTTTGAATAAAAAATGTTCTAAAAGATTGAAAAAAATATATTGATGAACTCACTAGCAAATACGCCCCCGGTACCGTTATTAAAAACCCCGAGCGTAATACGGAAAAATTTCCAAAGAAGTTTTAGAGTACGCGGCAAAACGTAACGTAACAATAAGAGATGTATCAGGTAAAATATATAAATAAATCAAATAAAGGAAATAAACTATGACAGTAAAGTATTTAGGTTTTTTTATGCAGAAAATAAAAGACCAAACAAGTTCAGTAAGCAGATGGGACACATGGAATAATACTAAATTTGAGAAAAAAGTAGAAAAAGGCAAACTCACCTCTGAAGAAGTAGCTAAATATAACCATGAGCATTTATTGGGATATGAGTTTTGCGTATTACACTCCGAAAAATCACTTTACCCCTATTGTTACGTTACGATAGTGCCTAGAAATAAACATGTTGGCGTTAATTTTATCGATAATGAAGGTCGTGAGTATTTATCTTATCTTTTTCATGAAGTAAAAGAAGACCGCACCTTATTTCTACGAGAAGTTTGGTTTTATCAATTTATCCCAGGAAACAGCAGCGAAGAGCAAGAGTACCGTATGCACTTTGCATTTGATCAGGACGGAAACTACGCTGCCCGAAAATATATCGATTCTAAGGGGAAATACGAAGATTACGAAGGCAATCAAAAACTTGACTTTTCAGGCTTATACGAAAAATATCCCGAATTTGGACAATACGAAGGCATAATCCAACTT